>NZ_DFTS01000031.1:57411-62788 GCF_002383015.1 Idiomarina sp. UBA4206 | reverse complement strand
ACCAGAAAAAGAATGGATGATACGCCTGCATGGCGGTGAGCTAATGGCCGTTGACCCGGTTCCTTTTAAAAACGAAAACCACTTTTATCACACAGCGCGTCGCTTAGCTGAAGAGCGTGACGACTGTTGGTGGGCCAATCAGTTTGAAAATACCAGCAACGCCCGCGCGCATTACCTTCATACTGGCCCGGAAATTTGGGAACAAACCGGTGGTAAAGTTGATGTTCTGGTTTCTGTAGCAGGTACTGGTGGCACTATTGGTGGTAACTCGCGCTTTTTGAAAGAGAAAAATCCGGATATTGATGTTTGGGTTGTGGACCCGGATGGCTCGGGAATTTATGAGTTCCTTCGCAGTGGTGAGTATGTTTCGACGGGCGGTTCCATGACAGAAGGCATTGGTATTATGCGGTTAGTGGATAACTTTCGTCAGGCACGCATTGATCATGCCGTTAACTTGCCCGATCAGGATTTAGTCACGCTGTCGCGTTATGTCAGAGACAAGGACGGTATTGTGCTGGGTAGCAGCTCCGCGCTTAATGTTGCCGGCGCTTTGGCTGCTGCTTTGCGAAAGGGGCCGGGGCAACGTATCGTGACGTTTTCCTGTGATTTAGGTGAGCGTTCGGTCAGTAAATTGTATAACCCGGAGTATTTACGAGGGCGCGAATTAAACCCTGAGCCCGAGCCCATTGAGGTGCTGATAAAACGTTACCGCGAGCTCGGCGATAAAGTGCTAGAGGTTAACTGGAATAATGAATAGATTCATCATTTGCACTTTGTTATCAGGCTTGGCAGTTGCTGCACCAAAAGCACAGGAGACTCTGCCGGACGCGCCGTTTCATGATTTAAAAGTACCTGAGTTTCTGGATATTGCGCATCGTGGTGCGTCGGGTTATCTACCGGAACATACTCAGGCCAGTACGGTTATGGCCCATGCATTAGGTGCGGACTTCATTGAACAGGACATACAGCTAACTCGTGACGGTGTGCCGGTGGTTTTGCACGACGAAAAACTGGACCATGTTACCAACGTGTCTGAAGTATTCCCGGAGAAGCACCGGCCCGATGGTAAATATTATGTGGTCGACTTTTCCCTGGATGAATTAAAGCGCTTAACGGTTGTTGCCCGCCATAAAGACTATGAGCTGGTCTATCCTAAACGCTTCGCTCAACCGTATGTGCGCTTCCCTATTCAAACCCTGGATGAACACATTAAGTTGATTCATGAACTGAACCGGGTGCGTGAGATGTCCACCGGTATTTATGTGGAGCTGAAATCTTCACGTTGGTATCAGCAACAAGGGTACGACATTACTTCAGCTGTTATGTCGGTACTTGCACGAAATGGCTATTCTGACAAACGGCCTACCCCTATTTATTTGCAGTCTTTTGATCCGGAAGTCTTGCGGCGCTTAAAACGAGAGTTTAACTGGGACGCGCCCCTCATTCAGCTGGTTGGCGATAACGAGTGGGGCGCGACAGATATTGACTACAGCGCTATGCGATCCAGTGCTGGTTTAGAGTCGGTTAAGAGCTACGCAGAAGGGGTCGGGCTGTGGTTAAATCATGTATTAGAAGGGGTCTCTGAAAACGGCGAGCCGCAATGGAGCGATGTTTTAGACTCTGCGGAAGAAAAGGGACTGAATGTTCATGTTTATACCTTGCGAGCTGACGACCTGCCCGACGGCGTTAAGTCTCATGGTCAGCTACGACAGTGGTTGAAGCAGGCCGGTGTTGAGGGTGTATTCACAGACTTTCCGGATAAAAAGTAAACCGCATTTTAAAACCGTCACTGCCGTCATCATAATAGTTTGGCAGAATATCGATAGTTTCGAAGCCACAGTTTTGATACCAATGAATGGCGGTTTTATTATCACTTTTTACTTCCAGAGACATAGCTTCAGCGCCCTGCCTTTTGGCGGTGTCCAGTACGTGATTAATGAGTAAATTGCCGACACCAAAACCACGAAAGTTTAGTGATACAGCAATAGAGTACAGGCGCCATACTTTACTGTTGCGCCGGGTGAACGCAATGGCATACCCGGCTAGCTGGTTTTCTGAACGCGCCACCCAGCAATAATTATGATCAGACTGAATAACCTGCCGGAAGCTGCGGCGACTAATACAACTGTAATTAAATGTCGCCCGCTCCAGTGTAACTAATTGATCAAGATCGGTGAGCTTTGCAGGCTCAACCCTAAACTCAGTATTCATCCAGACGTCGTCCAAAGTCAGCCATTATCAGCCGATAGAGTTCATATCCTAAATGTTTATCTTCAACACCTGACTCAATTGACGGGTTATCGTTAATTTCAATAACCACCGGGCCTTTAGGTGTTTGCTTGATATCAACACCGTACAGGCCGTCGCCAATTAAGCGAGTTGCCTGTAGTGCCAGTCTGACCACGTCTTTCGGGGCCTGATGTACGCCTAAAGTTGCAAAAGACCCACTCTTACCCCGCGAAGACGACTCGCTATGATTATAAATTTGCCAATGGTTACGGGCCATAAAATACTGACAGGCGTATATGGGGCGGTTATTCAGCACACCGATACGCCAGTCGTATTCGGTTTTCATAAACTCTTGTGCCAGCAAAATAGTGGATTGTTTGAAAAGCTCCGCTGCCACTTGTTTAAATTGCTCAAGGCTTTCTGCTTTTTCCACACCGATAGAAAATGAACCGTCAGGGATTTTCAGCACAACCGGATAACCCAGGCGCTCGCCTATGGCTTGGTAATCAATTTCTGACTGGCTCAGCAGCAGTTCTGTTTTCGGCGTTGCAACTTTATGCTTATCCAACAGTTCAGTTAAGAACACCTTATTGGCACACTTAACAATAGAGTCGGGGTGGTCAATAACCACCATGCCATTAGCCTCCGCTTTTTTAGCAAAGTGGTAGGTGTAGTGGTTAATACGGGTCGTTTCCCGTATGAAAAGCGCATCAAACTCCAGTAAACGGTTAAAGTCGTTCGCCGTAATCAGCTCAGCTTCAATATCCGCTTCTTTTGCGGCCTTAATAAACTGTGCCAGTGCCTTTTTGTCGCTGGTCGGAATGGCCTCGTCCGGGTTATAAAGAATGGCTAAATCAAAACGGTACTCTTTACGTGTACGTGCCTTTCGCCACACTCGCTTACTGAAATGGTCCAGTGAGTTACCAAAAAAACTTTGTTGCTCGTCACTCAGCTCATTAAGCGCGCCGGAGGTGAGCTTGTTGATGTGCCAACGGCCGCTAAATTCCAGCTCAACTTTTAAAATAGGACACGGATAGCGCTCAAAAATTTGCCGTGCAAAAGACGCCAGTTCTGGCTGTTCGCACAAGCCAAAGCAAATTAATAGGGATAGCGACTTCTGATCATAGTTCTGCAAATACTTTGTGAGTGATCGGTCAGCGGTATTAATCAGTAACTGATAATGAGAGAAGTTAGTCAGGTCGTTAATGGTAGCGACAGAAGGCATGACTCTTTGCCCTCGGGCTTCTGCGAGCAGGCTGACGTAATAGCCGGTGGATAAGTAAGATAGGTCATTGCACAAATTTAAGACGTGATAACGACTTTGCAAATGCGCTGATTGTAAGTATTCACTTGCGGTGAGTAAGCTTTGACTTGGGTAATAAGGCTGCCAGTCGGCGGCATTATCTATGATAAGGTGAACGTGTTGCTGCATGTCGTAAAGTACTCGAAAGTCGCTAAAAGAGGTGTAAGTTATTTGCTTATTATTTGCGTAATAAATGCAACTCACACTATATTAGAAAGACAACGGATAACAAGCAGATTTGCTGTTTTATCTTTTTCAAAGGAGTCAGGTGAATGCTGACAATTCTGGCAAAGTTGTTAAAGGCTTTGAATTCTGAAACTAGCGCGTGGGCCCTGGCCTTAGCTGTCGTACTAGGAATGTTCATCGGGATAACGCCGCTATGGCGGATCCATAACTTAATTATAATTCTGGCGGCCTTGATCTTCCGCGTTAACCTCAGTTTATTTATCGTATCTTTTGGTGTGTTCTCGGGTATCGCCTACCTGCTTGATCCCTGGTTTCACAGCTTAGGACTGAGCTTGCTGGAAGCTTCAAGTTGGCAGGGAATTTACGAAGCTATGTACGCTACTGCGTTAGGTCGCCTTTCCATGTTTAACCACACTATTACCATGGGTAGCTTTGTTATCGCTCTTATCGCTGCGCCAATAGTGGCAGCCATAAGCTACTGGGTTATTGCCAATTACCGCAAGCGCATTCAGGCGAAAATAATGAAACTTCGTGTTGTACAGGTCATTCGTGGCAGCCGTTTCTGGCAAATTTATACGGACTTAAGGGGGTGAGCATGAAACGTAGCATCATTCGCTGGCCTGGACTGGCCGTATTTGCCGGATTTGTGCTGTTGTTAGTCGCTATTTCCTGGCTCTTTCTGGACACCATTATAAAAGTGACCCTGGAACATACTATGGGTCGGTTAAACGGTGCTGAAGTGAATATTGAGCGAGTAGAGCATCGCTGGGTTCCGTTGTCTTTAACGGTAGCCGGAGTTCAGGTGACTGACCCTAACGCCCCTCAGAATAACCGGGTACAAATTGGTGAAGCCTCTGCTGACATCAGTCCAACCGAGCTGGTACTTGGCAGAACCTTAATTGAACAGCTTACTATGACAGGTATACGTGTCAATCAACCCAGAGAGAGCGAAGGTGAGGTTTACGTATTACCGGACAAAGAAGATATGCAGGGGTGGGCGAACCAATCCTGGGATAAGCTGACCATGTCGCTGCCTTCTGTGGATGAGATTGTTAGTCAGGTTGATTTGCGTACCGAAAAAGTCATTGAAGAAGCCAAAACGGCTTATGAACAACAAGAACAGGAAGTAAAAGCTGCGCAGGAAGCACTGCCCAGTGAGGAAAAAATAAAGGAATATGAGCAAAAAATTAAGCAAATAACCGAAGGTAAAGTAGAAGGTCTGGGCGATATTGCCGCCAGGAAAAAGGCTTTAGACGAGTTGAAAGAGTCGATAAGAGCCGATAAAGAAGCGGTGAGTAACTTTCGTGATGAAGTCAAACAAGCGAAAGACGTGGTGCAACAGCAAATTAGTGAGTTAAAAAATGCGCCCGGTAATGATATTGACCGCATTAAATCCTTTTTCAGTATGGACGGCAGTGGCTTACAGAACGTGACTGGCTTGCTTTTGGGAGATAAGGCCCGCGAGTGGAGTAAGTATGTACTTCTGGCGTATGAGCAGCTGGGCCCTATGCTGGCGCGCTCCGATAACTCAGCGACAGTAGAGCCGGTTCGCGGTGAAGGCCAGAGAATCTCCTTCGCTGATGACAACGCTCCGCCTGAGTTCTTAATTAAAAAGGCTCGTACGGAATTTATGGTGGGCGGTACCGTTATTGATGTCCA
>NZ_DFTS01000031.1:56928-57310 GCF_002383015.1 Idiomarina sp. UBA4206 | reverse complement strand
ACTTGATGTCGACTGGCAGAACATAACGCATCAGCACAATTTACTGGGACAACCCACAACCTACCAGGCCAGAGCAGACAATAGCGATTTGTGGAGCGCATTTAACCTTAATGGTGAGATGTCGTTGACCGACTTGGGCATAGACGCAAGGCAGCAATGGCAGTTGAAAGGCGCTCAATTACAAAACCTGGGCCTTAGTGACAGCAGTGAGCTGAGTGCTCGTGTTTTGTCTTCTTTGCTGGATAGCGACGGAACGGTACTGGTTCGTGAGAATAAGCTTGATGGCAAAGCCATGGTCCGGATGTTGAACCTTGACCTGGAAGCCGAGGGCAGTAGCAAACTGACATCAGCTATTGCCGGTGCTTTGAAACAGCTGCAACGG
>NZ_DFTS01000031.1:50349-56756 GCF_002383015.1 Idiomarina sp. UBA4206 | reverse complement strand
ACGGCTGGATATCACCACCAATATTGGAGGTGACATTCAAAGCCCTTCGCTGAGTTTTGAGTCGGACCTGGATAACCAGTTAGGTGACTTACTGACACAAAGTGCAATGGGTGAGGCCGATGAGAAACTGGCGGAAATTAAGGCCGATTTGACCGCAAAAGTCTCTGACCAATTGGGCGGTCAGCAAGGTTTGCTGGAAAACCTGACTCAGTGGGATAACGAATCAGGCGATAAGAGTGAGCAGCTCGAAGAGTTACTTAAGGCAAAAATTGAAGACAGTCTTAAAGATAAGCTTAAGGGCCGCATTTTCGGCGGCTCCTAAGCCTAAGCAGAGTTACTCAGTGGTTAAAAACTCGCTGAGTAACTCGGCTTTTTGTTGAATAGAAAACAGTCCGTTTAAGTGTCCCCAGGGACCATTAATTTCTTCGTACTGAACCTCTTTACCCATTTCTCTAAGTTGCTCCGCCGTGTTTTCTGCCATGTACGGCATTAACAGCAGGTCGTTACTGGATGGCAAAAACAAGGTTTTTGCGGAAATGTTTTTTAATCCATCTTTTAAAGTATCCTGATGACCGGCAACAAACAGCTGGTTTGCACGCACCAGGTAAAGAATATGGTTGGCATCAGCCAGTGGCGCACGCGCACGGCTGGCACCGTATAACCATTCTACGGCCGGCAGTTCATTAGTCACGGACTCAAGGCCCTTTTCAGGCAGGGTCTCCTGCTGAGGTACCGCCTGATTAATGTATTCCGGATGCATCGCACCATGTGTGATCATGGCCTGTGCCATAGTGACACCGTCTAAAGGCGCGTCGCCGTCGTAGTAGTCACCACCGTTCCAGTTAGGGTCCAGCTTAATCGCTTGTGCCCACTGCTCCAGACCCATTATGGTCCAGGCGTCTAACGAGCCGGTACCAATAACAGAGACCATACGTTCAACCCAGTCCGGGTAAGCCGCTGCCCATTCAATGGCCTGCAATGAACCCATAGAAGCGCCAACCACTGCGTGCAGTTTTTTAACGCCTAATTCTTCCAGTAGGGCTTTTTGCACATTCACAAAGTCGCGTATGGTCACCACCGGAAAGTCTAAACCGTAGGGCTTTCCGGTATCCGGATTAATGCTGGCAGGACCGGTAGTAATGACAGTAGGAAGGTTAGGGTAAGCGTTGACTAACGAATCAACGCTAATAACATAGTACTTGTCGGTATCAATGGCTTTTCCCGGGCCGATAATAGAATCCCAGTAGCCAGCCTGTTGGTCATCCTCACTGTACTTGCCAGCGGCGTGACTGTTGCCGGAGAAAAAGTGTGTAATAAGCACGACATTATCTTTTGCTTCATTAAGTGTCCCGTAGGACTCCCAGCCCACTTTTACGTCTTTAATGGTTTCACCGCCGTGGGTGGTATAACTGTCCATACTAAAGGTCTTTTTCTCGACCCATTGCTCGGCTGCTAAAGGTAAGCTGATCAGCAATACCGCAATGCTAATAACCGTTGTCCATAGTCGTGTCATGACACATTCTCCTGTAAGTAATTTTGGTACTGCTCACGCAGTTTATTTTTAACCAGCTTACCGGTGCCGGTATGGGGCAATTCATCGACAAAAACCACGTCGTCAGGCATCCACCAACGGGCAATTTTGCCGATTAAAAAGTCTTTAATGTCTTGTTTTGACAGCTGGTGACCTTTATTCAGTACCACCAGCAATAGCGGGCGCTCGTCCCATTTCGGATGTTTAACACCAATGACACAGGACTCGTTAACCGCTTCGTGCTGGCTGACAATGTTTTCGATATCCAGAGAGCTTATCCATTCGCCACCGCTTTTAATCACATCTTTTTTACGGTCAACCACTTTCATAAAGCCTTCGGGGTCAATAACCGCGATGTCACCCGTAGCCAGCCATCCATCAGGGAAGCTACTTAAGTCGTCATTACGAAAATACTGCGAAGCAATCCAGTGTCCGCGAACCTGCAATTCGCCCCGGGTTTCGCCATCGTTAGGCAGAGGATTATCGTCAGCGTCAACAATGCGGTGTTCTATGCCAAAAACCGGGCGGCCAGCCGTTGTCTGCAGTTGGTATTGCTCGTCTTTAGGCCGGCTAATAATGTCTGCCTGTGGCGGTACCGAATGAACCAGCGGACCGGTTTCTGTCATACCCCAAATAGGCTGCCAGTAAACGTCGTACTCTTGGTCGTAAGTTTTAACCAGCCCCATAGGAGAAGCAGCTCCTCCTACGCAAACGCGTTGCAGCGATGGGATGTCCAGCTTATTTTCATTCAAATAATTGTGCAAGGTGAGCCAAATGGTGGGTACGCCTAAGCCAACAGTGACGTGTTCGTTGCGAATCATGTCCGCCATTGCCTCGCCCGATGTTCCATCGCCAGTGAACACCAACTTACAACCGGACAAAGGACCGGCGTAGGGCGCGCCCCAGGCGGCTACGTGATACATAGTGACCATGGGCATGAGTACGGTATCGCTGCGTAGGTCGAGCATGTCGGCACTGACGGTTGCCTGGGCGTGTAGCACCATAGCGCGGTGTGAGGCCAGTACGCCTTTGGGGTTGCCTGTCGTGCCCGAGGTATAACAAAGCAGCGCCGCGCTGTTTTCATCAACGTCTGGCCAGTCATAGTCTTTAGGTTCTGATTCCAGAAGTTCTTCATAACAAAGCACATTCTTAAGCTTGGTATTCGGCATGTGGTTTTGGTCGGTCATCACTACAAAGCCTTTTACCCCGGGCAGTTCGTCTTCAATGGACTCCAGTAGCTCGACAAAACTTAGGTCGACAAAGACCCACCCGCTTTCAGCATGGTTTAGGATCCAGGCTATCTGTTCGCCAAACAGGCGGGGGTTTACCGTATGCATAACAGCGCCGCTGCCGCTTACCGCATAGTAAAGCTCCATATGACGATACGTGTTCCAGGCCAGACTGGCTACGCGCTCGCCGGGTTGTACCCCCAGCTTTTTTAATGCGTGGGCTAATTGTCCGCTTCGTTGCCAGCATTCGGCATAGCAATACCGGTGAATGTCACCCTCCAGCCGTCGGGTGACAATCTCCTGTCGAGGGTGGCGGCTCGCTGCAAATCTTAGTAAATCGATAATTTGCAGCGGCCGTTTCATCATATTTCCTAACATGGTTACCTTCCCTTACTGCTGGGTTACAACATGAATAAGCCAATGGCCACGGCTAAGCCCATTAACGGCACAACAACGGTCACGGCAGCAACAGCCCAGTAAGCGGCACTGTGCTTCTCGTTACAAATAGCGCGAATAGTGGTAACCACATAGCCATTGTGCGGCAGGGAATCCAGTGCACCGGAGGAGATTGAGACAATACGGTGCAATTGCTCCGGGTTAACGCCGGCAGCCATATAGTGCGGTCCTACTTCAGGTAAGGCGATTGCCTGACCACCAGAAGCCGAACCGGTTAAACCGGCAATAACGCTCACAGCAACGGCCGCGCCGACTAATTCATTACCCGGCAAACTGGTCATAGCATTTACCGCTGTATCAAAGGCTGGAGTAATCTTGGCGATACTGCCAAATCCAACCACTGCTGCGGTGTTGCCTATAGCCACCAAAGCGCCGGTTGTGGCTTCATGAATGGCGGTTTGTGGCTTATGAAAATGTTTGAAGTTAATGACCGCAATGGCAATAACACCGCCCAGCAAAGCAACAATTAAAGCGTTTTGCTGCAAGGTATCGTGAAAGGTAAAGGACAGCCCAAGCACAACCAGTAGTGGAATCAATCCACTTATAGGAGACGGTAGTTCTCGTTCTAAAAGTATTGGGTCTCCTTCACGTGCTTCAAATTGCTCGCCGTTTGCGACGGCACGGTTAATGATTTTTTTGAGCCACCAGTAACCGAAGGATGCCATTAACACGGCAACGACCAGGCTCACTTCCCAGGCGGCATAGGGCGAAGTACCTAAGTATTTAACCGGTATCCAGTTTTGAATTTCCGGTGAACCTGCCGAGGTCATGGTAAAAGTCACAGAGCCAAAGGCTAACGCAGCAGGAATAAAGCGACGAGGTAAGTTCGCGTCTTTAAACAAACTGAGCGCCATTGGGTAAACCGAGAACGCCACAACGAAGACGCTGACGCCGCCGTAGGTCAGAATTGCGCAGGCCAGGACAACAGCGAGAACTGCCTGTTTTCGGCCTAACTTGTTGATTATCCAGCGCGCAACACTGTCAGCAGCACCGGTGTCTTCCATAAACTTACCGAACATAGAGCCCAGTAAGAACATAAAAAACCAGGCCGCCACAAAGCTGGCAAAGCCGTCCATATAGGCACTGACAAAGTTCACGTCACCCGTGAGTAATGGCACGCCGCTACATAAAGCCACGACCACGGCGCAAAGAGGGGCACTGATAAACAGGTTCATCCCTCTTAAAGTGAGTATGATGAGCAACACAAGGCCGCCGATCAGACCAATCATACTTAACATGAGTTACCTCGCAACGAAAAAGAAAACGGACCATGCTCTGAATCGCTGCATGGATGTATTGTGCATGATAAAGGGATTTGCCCCTATTGTACTATGGTACAGATCACAATCTTAACAATTTGCGCTAGTTTAGTAAGCAACCATGACTCTGAACCGTTAAATAGCTGTAAACGGAAATAACAATTACAAACGACATTATCTGTCAGGGGAACAACAATGAAACAACCCAAATTTCAGAAATCACTGATTGCAGCAGCGGTAACCACTCTGCTTAGCAGTCCTATGGCTTTGGCTCAGCAAAATGAGAATACCGAGGCTGAAGACGGCAAGCTTGAACGAATTGAAGTGACCGCGCGCCGGACAAACGAGAGTTTACAAGAAGTACCCGTTGCAGTTTCGGCTTTCGGTGAAGGTGAACTGGAACGAGATGGTATCGAGGACATCACCGAGTTGCAGTACAAAATGCCGAATACAACCTTCCAGGTCAGCCGCGGTACTAACTCAACATTAACGGCCTACATTCGGGGCGTTGGTCAGCAGGATCCGCTATGGGGCTTTGAGCCAGGCGTTGGTATCTATATTGACGACGTTTACGTTGCAAGACCTCAAGGGGCGGTTTTAGAAATATTAGATGTTCAGCGTGTCGAAGTCCTTCGTGGTCCTCAGGGAACGTTATATGGTAAGAACACCATTGGCGGCGCGATGAAATATGTGACTCGCGAACTAACAGGTTATGACGAATTTGAAGTTAAAGGCACTGTTGGAACTTATAACCAGCGAGACTTAAAAGTATCGGGACAGACCGCTTTAGCCGACAACTTCTATGTTGGGGGAGCCTTTGCCACATTAAACCGGGATGGCTTCGGTGAGTTCGTTAACACGGGCGATGAAAACTACAACAAAGAATTAATGACGGGGCGCTTTAACGCCAAATGGCTCGTCAATAAAGACATTAACGTTAAATTTGCGGCTGACTGGACAAAAGACGACTCAAACGCACGTGGTGGTCACCGGGAACAAGAGTCTCTGTTGAGTGATGAACCTCGTTTAACCGATGTTTACGACGCTTATACAGCCATGCCTACCTGGAACGAAGTTGAGAACGAAGGTTACTCAATGACGGTTGACTGGGCAATTAATAACGACTGGATGTTTAAGTCGATTACCGCATACCGGGAAGGTTCCACAAACACGAATATCGACTTTGATTCCACAGTAAACCCTGTATTACTGGTGCCTGCGGTCTATGAAGATGAACAGACGACACAAGAATTTCAGTTCATGTATCGTGATGACCGTTTAGATTTCGTGGGTGGTTTGTACTTTTATGAAGGTGAAGCCTGTGGTGAGTTCGGGACTGTCTTAGGTTTACTGGGACTTTCTATCGATACCGGCGGTTGTGTTGATACGTCAAGCGAGGCGTTGTTTGGTCAGGCAACTTATCAGTTGGATGATCAATGGTCAGTGACTTTGGGCGGGCGTTATACACGTGATGATAAGAGTGCCGATGTATTTCGATACACTTATGCTGGCATCAAATTCCTGGACCGCGGCGATTACTCGGCGGACCCTATTGTAATTAATTCAGACTTTACGACTCAGGCTGACTGGAGCAAGTTCAGTCCTCACGCAAGTGTCAGTTATCAAGTCGACCCCGCGGTTATGCTTTATGCAAGCTATAGCAATGGTTTCAAGTCGGGCGGTGTCGATATGCGAGCGGACGTGTCGTTGAACCCTGACGCTTCAAACCCTTATGACCCAGAAACTGTTGATACCGTTGAATTTGGTGTGAAGAGCGAAATGCTTGACGGACGTATGCGTTTAAATGCTGCCGCTTTCTTCTCTGATTACCAGGATATGCAGGTCACTGTGCAACGGGCTATCGAAGGCGGAGGTGTTGCCTCTCAAGTTCTGAACGCAGCCGATTCAACCGTTCAAGGGTTTGAGATTGAG
>NZ_DFTS01000031.1:47789-50227 GCF_002383015.1 Idiomarina sp. UBA4206 | reverse complement strand
AAGGGTTTGAGATTGAGTCCACTTTTGCGGCTACTCCAACATTAAACTTCAACGGCTCACTCGGGTATATCGATGCGGAATTCGATTCCGTAGCGTTCTTTAATCCGGAAACGCAACAAGTTGAAGACGTGTCTGATTTGTGGTCTTTCCAGAATACACCGAAAGTGACTGCCAACCTTGGTTTCACAAAAGAGTTTGCACTTGAAAGTGGCTCTTTGGTTTGGTCAACGAATGTCTCTTATCGCGATGACACACAGATTTTTGAAGTCCCATCACCATTAGATGAAGAGGCTTATAGTCTGACTAATACCAGTGTTGTTTGGTACTCAAACTCAAGTCAGTGGACGGTCGGCTTGCATGCCAAGAACGTATTTGATGAGGAATATCGCGTATCGGGCTACAACTTTGGCTCAACCTTTGGCGAAAACATTGTGACTGGCTACTACGGTGATCCGCGGACCGTATCTTTGTCTGTCGGTTATCGTTTTTAACCCCCCGGCCGGCGTTGCTGCATAAAGCGGTAACGCTGGCTTTTTTCTTTTAAGTCGCTAGCATGGTCATTAACTCACAGTTGAATTCAGCAGGAACTATGGCCAGAGCAATTATTGCTGATGATCATCCGCTTTTTCGGGCGGCAATGAAGCAGGCATTAAGTGATAGTTTAGATAGCGACATTATTGAAGCTTCAAGTTTTTCTCAGTTAGAACAGCAGTTAAAGCAGTTTCCTCAAATTGAACTGGTGTTTCTTGACCTCTCAATGCCGGGTAATCGGGGCTTAACCGGACTGTCTGTTTTACGCAGCCAATTTCCGGATATTCTGGTCGTTATTGTTTCTGCAAATGAAGACACTCGTGTTATACGCCAGGCAATGGCGCTGGGTGCCAGTGGCTATATTCCAAAATCTGTTCCTTTACCCGAATGGCAGACGGCTGTAACAACAGTGTTGTCGGGCGATAACTGGCTACCGGAGTCGATGTTAAGCATGAATTTAGCAGAGCCTGACGAAGAGATGAGTGAATTTGCTAATAAGCTTGAGCAGCTAACACCGCAGCAATTTAAGGTTTTACAGTGCATTGCCGA
Organism: Idiomarina sp. UBA4206; assembly: GCF_002383015.1. Taxonomy (NCBI): domain Bacteria; kingdom Pseudomonadati; phylum Pseudomonadota; class Gammaproteobacteria; order Alteromonadales; family Idiomarinaceae; genus Idiomarina; species Idiomarina sp. UBA4206. The sequence goes on along the minus strand of NZ_DFTS01000031.1, from coordinate 49,147 downwards.
CGGTTTGCTGAACAAGCAAATAGCCTATGAACTGGGCGTGCAGGAAACCACGATTAAACAACACGCTTCCGCAATTTTGCGCAAATTAAACTGTGTAAACCGCACCCAGGCCGGCATTATGTTCCGAGAAATGCTAGACACGTCGGATACGCTTGAGTAAACGCTTTAAAGCCCCACTTTTTAGAGGTTTTGGAATAAAGTAAGCGTTGGCTTCTAACGCTTGCTCTCTGAGTTGTTCATCGGGGTCAGCTGAATTGATAATCGCCGGGGTATCAGCACTCCAGGCTTTTCGCATAGCCCAAACAAGTTCAATTCCGGTATGACCGTCGTCGAGATGATAATCGGCCAGAATCAGTTCACAGGGTGGTTGCATTTTAGCTTGTTTGATATCGGCCGCCGTGAAGGTTTGTGCGCCCCAGTCAGTTAGAAGACCCGCGGTAGCAACCAGAACCTGTGGGTCATTATCAATAACCAGTACCTTCATACCCTGTAATAACTTCTCATCAACGGAATAGTTTTGAATAACCATAGGTTGAGCTTCTTTCTCCCATCCTACAACAGGCAGGGTTAGGCTAAAAGCTGTGCCTTGTCCGGGCGTTGAAGACAGGCTTAACTCAATTTTCAACAGCCGGCACATACGTTCAACGATAGAAAGACCAAGCCCAAGTCCCGGGTTGTCGCCACTGGATTGCAGCTGATGAAACTCGCGGAATATCTCTTGTTGTTTATGCTCAGGAATGCCCGCGCCTGTATCAACAATGCAGATGGTAAGTTTATCTTTGCGACGGCGAAAGCCCAACACAATACGGCCTTGCTCGGTATAACGTAAGGCGTTAGACAGCAGGTTCTGCACAATGCGGGTCAGTAGTTTTCTATCCGTTTTTACCAAGCCAGAGCTTTTGTGGTAGTTCAGTTGCAGTTGCTTTTCTTTCGCCATCATTTGATAACGTTCAACGAGAGGTTGTAGCGCCTGATCAATAGAAAAGCACTGGTAGTCGGGTTGCAGGTTTCCTGCATCCAGTTTAGTCATATCGAGCAGCATGGTAAGCAACTCTTCGGCGTGTTCTAATGACCGTTGTATATTTGAGGCTAGTGGCAGGTAGTCCTGTGGTAGTCGAGACTGCAGCATTTCACAAAACAAACTGGCGGCATTAAAAGGCTGCATTAAGTCGTGGCTTACCGCTGCAAAAAATCGGGACTTACTTTCATGAGCTCTTTCTTCCGCCTGTTTGGCGGATAATAACTGTTGTGTTCGCTCGTCAACGCGTTGCTCCAGCTCCTGATTAACTTTTTGTAGCTGTTTTTGGGCTTCGATACGCTCAGTAATATCACTGTAGGTTGTAACAAAGCCTCCGCCC
>NZ_DFTS01000031.1:40011-47717 GCF_002383015.1 Idiomarina sp. UBA4206 | reverse complement strand
TTGGGTTTCCCTGAAGTTCTATTGTTAATGAGCCCTGCTGGCGCTGGTAACGATAGGCACTACCAGCACGTAAGTAACTCAGACGTTTTTGAATTTCACTTTCGACGTCTCCGTTTTCAGAGGTACTTAGCAGACCGCGACTGGCGTTGTAACGCAGCAGTTCTTCAACAGGCATTCCTGAGCGGACTAATCCGTCCGGGTAAGCAAATATCTCCAGATAACGACGGTTCCAGGCTACCAGTCTCAGCTTTTGGTCGACCACACTAATGCCCTGCGGAATATTTTCGACGGAAGCCTGTAAAAGCTCCCGGTTAAACTGATAAAGACGTGACGCTTCTGTTGCCCAGTCAACCACCCGGGAAACCGGGAATTCCTGCTGTTCCGAAACGGTATCCAGCAGAAGCCGGCTGGCTGAAGTGCCTATTACCGCTGACAACTCGCGCTCGATACGAACCAGCATAGGAGCCGGAACCATAGCCTGACCTTCCGGGGTTAACAGATCCATTCTCAGCCGCTGTTGAATAGCCGCTAATTGCTGGTCGTCGTAAAACCGGGATAAAAGTGAGCGCAACCGGGCCCAGGTGAGACTTGGCTGTTGTGTATAACTGTCACTGTTATCAATATGGGGCAGTTCTGTCTGAACGTTTCTGCTAATTACCGAGAATAACCAAAAGCAGGCTAGGTTGGCTCCCAGGCTAATGAGTACGCCATTGGCGATATCAATATCGGTAACCAGAGGTTGACGGCCGATGGATGGAATGAGTAAAAGTACCAGCCAGAGAATCGTACCGACAGCGAGTCCGGCCAGCACCCCGGTTTGAGTCGCATTTCGCCACACAACCGTCGCTAAAATAGCGGGAGCCAACTGAGCCAGTAAGGCCAGTGAGAGTAACCCGGAGTTTACCAATGGCATCGACTCAATGGTGGCTTGATAGTACAGGTAGGCCATAAACATGACCACGACCATTGTCATGCGCCGAATGGACAAAATTCGCTTGGGCGTAAAGCTAAACTGCCTGAGTTTTTGCCGGGTCATGCGCAACCAGACGGGCATAACCACGTCGTTTGAGACCATGATGCTCAACGCCAGTAACGCAATAATGACCATACTGGTCGCTGCTGACAAACCGTAAATAAAGGCAATTAGGGTAATATCCGGCCTGTCCATCATAAGCGGAATGGCAAGCAGAAAGGTATCCTGCCCCGCTTGTTCCGGTGCTAGGTGTAATGCGCTTAATGCCAGCGGCAGTATGAAAAAGTTAATAGCGAACAGGTATAGCGGAAAAGCCCAGCGTGCTGTTTTTAATTCATCGGGATGGGTATTTTCCACATAGCCCACATGAAACTGGCGAGGCAGACAAAACATGGATAGCCCGCCTAACAGCATATGTACCGCAAACACATAGCCGCCATGCTCACGCCCGGCCAGAACTTCCTGAGTGTGCGCTGACTGAAAACTGGTCTGGAAAAGGTCGGCTAAACCGTCGAACACGGTATAACTGGCAAATAGCCCCACAATGATAAAAGCACCAAGCTTTACTAAAGACTCGAAAGCAATGGCATCCATTAAACCGGAATGCTGTTCGGCCAAACTAAGGCGGCGTGTACCAAAAAGGAAACCGAACCCAATCATGGTTAAAGCTACCAGGAAGGAAAGGTCGAATAGCCACGACGGGTTATTATCAAACCCGGTGACAGCCGCAAAACTTGATGTGACCGCACGTAATTGCAGTGATATGTATGGCACGACGGCGATAAAAGCGGTAATGGCGACAATTCCGGCTAATAAGGGCGACTTGCCGTAGCGTGTGCCGATGAGATCAGCAATGGAAGTAATGTTCTGGTGTTTACAATAATTGAGTAGCTTAAGTTGTAAGCCATGAAGCACGATAAAAACAACAATTGCACCGGCGTACGTTGGCGCAAAGGCCCAGCCATAGTAGGCAGACTGAGTAATGGTTCCGAAAAACGCCCATGACGTGCAGTGCACACCCTGAGCCAGGGAGTAGCGATAAGGCTTTACCCGGTTGGACGCTGCCCGGTCACCGCGATAAGCAATGCTGAATAGAATGGTTAAGTAAGCAATTGCTGCAAAAACGGTGACTTCGATGCTTAGCATGGCTAATGGTGATCCTGTTGATCACGGAAAACAGTCAGCGACCAGTTAAACTTAATTGCCCCTAAGCGAATCAGCAGCGTTGATGTCATACCAGCAGCTAATGCAATCAAAGGTTGGTAAGGAACCAGCAGAACATAAACCGTAGCCCCTGCGATGCAAGTCGTTGCGTACAACTCACTTTTTAAAACCATGGGAATGTCACGGGCAAGAACGTCACGGAGCATGCCACCAAAACAGGCCGATATGGTTCCCATAATAATAGCGATAAAAGGTGAAAAGCCCGCTGATAAGGTTTTCTCCGCGCCCATTGTTGCAAAAAAGGCAAGTCCAATGGCATCGGCGACCATTAATGTTGTCATGGGAATATAGGCTTTAAAGCGCAGCCAGACTATAGTGAGTAACGCCGCAATAATAATGGTGTAAAGGTAGTTGGGATCGTAAGTCCAGAAAACCGGTAAACCGAGTATAAGATCGCGAGTCGTTCCGCCGCCAATAGCCGTTGCTGATGCTAAAACCAGTACGCCAAAACCATCCATTTTCTTACGAAACGCTAATAACGTACCAGCTATCGCAAAAACCGCGACACCAGCATGATCTGTCCAGTAAAATATCAATTCCATGAGTAATCAGAAAGTAGCAATGGTATAACTTAGTTTGTCATTAACCTTTATTGATTCCCAGCACAAATTGAGTGGCTATTTGCTATTCATAATTTTATCATGGCACCAACGTCAGAAAGGCTGTTGGGCTAAGGATTAGCGAGAATGAGTGCAACTCAGTACACGACAAAACACGCGGTTGACGAACTCGTTGACAGTTATCAACGAGTTCCCATGTTAGTTATTGCAACGCACCCGGATAGATCACGGATAGGCGAACGTGCCGCATTAATTGATTTGCACAATGAGGGCAATGATTATTTAAGCCGGGTAAAACCCGAATTCGCTAAAAATGGCAATGCCGGTAGAGCCTTGCTTGATGAATTTATTAGTCGTTCACCCATTATTTTTCAAAGTGAACCCGATGGGCGCATAAAGCTTCGGGCGCATAGCACCAAAACGACGGTAACAGTTGTCGGACGGGGCGTTCAGGACGAGTATGTGCTGCACGAAAGAGAGCTGGATAATGGCGTGGTTATTGGTTTAAACCATAGAATCGTTTTATTGTTGAAGCTTCTGCCGCTGCATGACTCTGCGGTTGATGATAACGATGTACTTTTTGGTATCAGTTCCGATATTCGGGCTATCAGACAACGTGTAGAGCAACTGGCCAGTATGAGTCTGCCGGTTATGATTAGAGGTGCGGCCGGAGTAGGAAAACAGCAGGCAGCTTATGCCATTCATCAGGCCAGTGAAAGGCGCGACAAGCCGTTCATCAGCGTGAACCTAGCGGCAATTCATGACGCAGTCGCCGAAGCTGAACTGTTTGGGAGCGAACGCGACGGAAACCGCCAGCTTGGCTATTTTGAACAAGCAAACGGTGGAACTATTGTACTTGAAGATATCGAAGACGCTTCGGTGAATGTGCATCGCTTATTGCACACTGTTCTGCAAAGTGGCTCAGTTGTCCCTGTCGGCACCGAGGATACGCAGCCTATCAACTGTCGTATTATGCTTACCAGCCATAAAGACCCTGGCGACATTGAAGAAAACTCGACTTTATCGATGCTCATTGAAAAGCTATCCGCTTATCAGTTGTTTATTCCGCCTTTAACGGAAAGGCGTGAAGACATTGGCTTGTTGTTCGATTATTTTGTTCGGGAACAATGGCAAAAGCTTTATGGTAACCGCGCGTACGATGCGAAAATTTCCGGTGAACTAATGAGCCAGCTAATGACATTTCATTGGCCTGGCAATGTGCGGCAGTTGCGAAATGTTGCTCGACAGGTGGTTATTGATAGCCGCGATCAGGAGCAATTGCATTTGGATCCGCAACTACTCTCTATGCTTAGGCCCACCTCGGTAAATGGTCATTGGGAAGAAGAAACACATGTTCAGCGGCGACCAAACAGCGTGAGCCGCAACGAGTTATTAGAAACGCTGGAAAGTTGTCGCTTTGAGCTGCAGGCTACAGCGAAAAAACTCGGTATTTCCCGAGCGTCTGTTTATCAGTTAATTCAACGTTTTGAAGGTGTGCGAACCGCACAGGATTTATCCGAAGAAGAGATTAAGCAAAGCTACGAGAAAAACCGTTCTGACACCGAAAAAATGATGTGGGATTTACAAGTATCACAAATTGGTTTGAGGCGCAGGCTGAAAAGTTTGGGATATGATATTTGATAATACTGAGCGGCGTTAAACTTTCTGATAGTATAACGGGTTTAGATAAATTGAATTGTATTTTGCAATAGCTGTCCCCATATCGTGAGATGGTTGTTCAAAAATTAATAATAAATTTAAATTAACTGAGGGAATTTTATGGACTTTTTTATTAGCTCAGCTTACGCGCAAGACGCAGGTGGCCAAAGTGGCGGTGGCATGGAATTAATTTTCATGCTGGTAATGTTTGCTTTGATTTTCTACTTCATGATTTACCGTCCGCAAGCTAAGCGTGTTAAGCAGCATAAAGAATTGATGGGTGCATTGAGCAAGGGTGATGAAGTACTTACTCAAGGCGGTTTAGTCGGTAAAATTACCAAAGTAAGCGACGATAAAGACTTTCTTGTTATTGCTTTGACTGACGAGCTAGAAGTAACCATCCAGAAAGGTTCTGTGACTTCCGTTCTTCCTAAAGGAACAATGAAGTCTCTCTAATCTCTGACATTAGAAACAGGGGCACGACGTGTTAAATAAATACCCGTTGTGGAAAAACCTGCTGGTTATTTTTATCGTTTTAGTGGCAGCGCTTTATGCGCTGCCAAATATTTACGGTGAAGACCCGGCAGTTCAAGTTTCCGCAAACCGAAATGCGACCATTGATACCAGCACTATGGATCGCGTAAAAAGCAGTCTGGAAAACGTTGGCATACAAGCAAAAAGTATCGCACTAGAAGAAGAGCAGCTACTGATCCGCTTAAACTCGGACGATGAGCAGCTAAAAGCCCGGGAAACTATCCTGGACAGCTTAGGTGATAATTACATTGTTGCTTTGAACTTAGCGCCCGCAACACCAGAGTGGCTGAAAAGTGTTGGTGCTCAGCCGATGAAGCTTGGGCTTGATTTGCGCGGCGGTGTGCACTTCTTAATGGAAATCGACATGGACGAAGCTGTCCGCAAAATTGTCGATGGTATGAAAGACACAATCCGCACAGAGTTGCGTGAAGAGCGTATTCGTTACAGTGCCGTTAGAGTTGACGACACTACGGTAGAAGTTGAGCTGCGTACTGACGAAGCCTATGCCGAGGCCGCAAGCTACTTAGACGGCAGGTATCAGGGCTATAACCTGGTAGAAGACGAAGAAAACCGACTGCTGCAGTTGCAGATGAGTGATCAGAAGCTTGCGGAAACTCGAGATTACGCGGTGTCGCAAAACATCACCATTATGCGTAACCGGGTGAATGAGCTGGGTGTTGCAGAGCCAGTTATTCAACGTCAGGGCTCTAACCGCATTGTTGTTGAGCTTCCCGGGGTGCAGGATACCGCCCGGGCGAAAGAAATTTTAGGGGCTACAGCAACGCTGGAGTTCCGTATGGTTGACTCCGAAAACGACGCACGCGACGCCGTCAACGGCCGAGTGCCTTTTGGTAGTGAGTTAATGCCAATGCGTGATGGTCCACAGCAGCTACTGAAAGAAGACGTTATTCTGACTGGTGACCATATTGTTAACGCAGGCGTTGGTTACGATGAGTACAACCGTCCTCAGGTTAATATTACGCTGGATGGTGCTGGCGGCAATAAAATGTCTATGGCAACCAAAGACCATGTTGGTCAGCCTATGGCAAGGGTTTTTATCGAATATAAAGCCACCGATGAGCGTGATGAAGAAGGTAACCTGCAATTCACCAAAAACGCAGAAGTTATTAACGTAGCCACTATTCAGTCTCGTTTAGGCAGTAGCTTCCGTATTACGGGTGTTGGCGCTAACGAAGCACAGAATCTGGCGCTGCTATTACGCGCCGGTGCGCTGATAGCACCCATACAGATTGTTGAAGAACGCACCGTAGGACCAAGCCTGGGACAGCAAAACATTGATTCAGGTACACAGGCCATTTTCTGGGGTTTTGTTTTAGTACTGGCCTTTATGGTTGTGTACTACAAAAAGTTTGGTTTGGTGGCAAACACAGCTTTGGCAGCTAACCTGATTCTTATTATCGGTGTTATGTCGATGATACCCGGCGCAACACTGACCTTGCCAGGTATGGCCGGTATTGTATTGACCGTCGGTATGGCCGTTGACGCCAATGTGCTTATTTTTGAGCGTATACGCGAAGAAATTAAAGCTAAGCGGAGTCCGCAACAGGCCATTCATCATGGTTACGACAGCGCTTTGTCGACCATTGCCGATGCTAACGTCACAACGTTAATTGCGGCGCTTATATTGTTCGCTATTGGTAACGGTCCTATTAAAGGCTTTGCCATCACTCTTGCTATCGGGATTATCACATCCATGTTTACTGCGATAGTCGGAACCCGAGCCATTGTTAACTCAGTTTGGGGCGGCAAAAAGCTGTCTAAACTGCCTATCTAGGGGGAGCCATGCAAGAGATTATAAAGACAAATGAACGACTTCCCTTCATGCGGTTCCGCGGAATTATGGGCATTATCAGTATTATACTGGTGGTGGCCTCCATCGCTTCGTTGTCGGTCAATAAGCTTAATTTTGGGCTTGATTTTACCGGCGGAACACTGCTTGAGGTGGGTTTTGAAAAACCGGCAGATTTAAGCCGGGTAAGAAGTGCGTTAGACAATAAGGGCTTCGGTGATGCTGTGGTTCAGAACTACGGCACCCAGGAAGATATCCTTATTCGTCTGGAGCCGCGTGAAGGCGTGAAAGCCGAGCAGCTCGGCACCGATATTCTTGACTCTTTGCGCGGTGAATTTGAGCAAACCGTTGAGATGCGCCGTATAGAGTTTGTTGGCCCCAATGTTGGTGATGAGTTCATCGAACAGGGTGGGCTGGCCATGTTAACCGCTCTTATTTGTATTTTGCTTTACATTGCGATGCGGTTTGAATGGCGTCTGGCAGTAGGTGCTGTCGCAGCATTGGCGCATGACGTTATTCTGACGCTGGGCTTGTTTTCAATACTGGGGCTTGAGTTTGACCTGACGGTATTGGCGGCATTACTTGCGGTTATCGGTTACTCCATTAACGATACCGTTGTTGTCTGTGACCGAATTCGGGAGACTTTCCGTAAATACGCTAAACTGACTCCTATACAGACGGTCAACCGCGCACTAACGGATACACTGAGCCGGACATTGGTTACCTCGTTAACAACCATATTGGTGTTATTAACCTTGTTCTTCCTTGGGGGACCGTTAATTCACGGGTTTGCTACGGCTTTATTATTTGGTGTGGTTATTGGTACTTATTCATCCATTTATATCGCCAGTACAGTGGCTCTGGCCTTTGGCGTAAGCCGTGAAGACTTAATGCCGACGGAAGTGGAAAAAGAAGGCGCGGATCAGGATCCTTTGCCTTAATATAG
>NZ_DFTS01000031.1:38631-39907 GCF_002383015.1 Idiomarina sp. UBA4206 | reverse complement strand
TATAACTGTTTAACTTGAACGGAGTGCATTTGACATGTTGGCTGTAGTTTCACCTGCAAAAAACCTGGATTATGAAAGCAACTTGCCGAGCCTCGATGTAACTCAGCCACGATTGCTGGATAACGCCGAAGAGTTGGTGAAGGTGTGCCGGCAGTTGAGCCCTCAGCAATTGGGTTCGTTAATGAAAATTAGCGACAAGCTGGCCGGGCTTAATGCCGCGCGGTTTGAGCAATGGCAACGGCCTTTTAATGAAGAAAATGCACGTCCGGCAATGTTCGCGTTTAACGGTGATGTCTATACTGGATTAGATGCTGTCAGTTTGAATTCGGAAGCCATTAATACGGCACAGCAACAGCTGCGAATTCTTTCTGGCCTTTATGGTGTCTTGCGTCCGTTGGACCTTATGCAGCCTTATCGGCTGGAGATGGGAACTAAATTGGACAATCCAAAGGGTAAAAACCTATATGAATACTGAGGCGATACCATTACTGAGCTGCTGAATGACGACTTGGCCAGGCTGGGGAGCTCGACGTTGGTGAACCTGGCGTCAAATGAGTACTTTTCTGCCGTTAAGCCAAAAGCGCTTAATGCGGATATTATCACGCCGGTATTTAAAGACGAGAAAAACGGCCAGTATAAAGTTATCAGCTTTTATGCGAAGAAGGCGCGGGGGCTTATGGCGCGATTCATCGTGAACCAAAAGCCAAAATCTGTGTCTGATCTTAAAGAGTTTGATGCAAGTGGTTATCGCTTTAATGAAGCAATGTCGAGCGATAAGCAATTGGTTTTTTGTCGTGCTGAGCAAAAATAAAGGAGCGCACAATGAGTGACGATCAGGTTGAAACATCACCGGCAACTGAAGAAGCCAGTCGTAAAACGACTTGGGTTGTCGTTAGCTTAATTGTGTTGGCAGTTATCGCCGCTATTGTATGGTGGTGGTTACCCGCTTCTGAGGACAAAAAACCACAAACTGAGACGGTCGAGGTGGATCCGCAGCAGTCTAGTGAAGTCGAAGTTGAAAGCTATGACGAAGAAACTGCAGAGCCGGAACCAGAGCTGGAGTTAGAGCCAATTCCAGCTGAGCCGGAAGCGGCTCCTGAACCTCAGGAACCGGAGCCTGAACCCATAGCTTTGCCTGAACTTGATGAAAGCACACCAACTGTGTTGCAAAACCTTGATTCAGCGGAAATCAATATTCGTCCATTAAAAAGCTCGCAGCTTATCCGCGATGCTGTTGTGCTAATGGATAACATCAGTAATGGCAGTATTGTTCACA
>NZ_DFTS01000031.1:33009-38588 GCF_002383015.1 Idiomarina sp. UBA4206 | reverse complement strand
GAAGCGTACTATTGTACAACGCCCAGATGGGCGCTTTAAGGTATTGGAAGTTGATGGCGAGCTTTATATCGATGAAAGCAGTTATCACCGCTACGATGCCTTAGTTGACTGGTTTGTTAGCCTGGAAGCGGATGTCTTAGTTGAAAACTACGAGCTATTTAAACCCTTAGTGCAGGAAGCTTACGCAGAAATAGGGTATCCGGAATCTGACTTTGACAGTACTTTACTGGAAGCTATCGAAGTTGCTCTTGATACACCGGTGCCGGATGGACTGGTTCAAGTAAAAGACGATAGCGTAATGTATACCTTTGCGGACGATAGCTATGAGTCATTACCTGCGGCGCAAAAGCAGTTATTACGTATGGGGCCGGATAACATTCAGCGTGTAAAAGATAAATTACGCGAAATAAGAAGAGCGTTGCAGTAAATTTATGACTGATAAAAATACCATTCCGGAATTCGTTAAAGGCGAGTTCCCTGTTACCCATAATCGATTTCTGCGCTGGGTTGGCCGACTCGGCATGAGGGTTCTCGGTGGCTGGAAAATTAATGGTGAAATGCCGAGTGTGAAAAAAGCTATTCTTCCTGTGGCACCACATACCTCAAACTGGGATTTTCCAGTCGGTGCATGCGTTATGTTAGCTATGGGTTTGAAACTGAATTACCTTGCCAAGCATAGCTTGTTCCGTTTTCCGCTCAAAGGACTGCTGACAAAACTGGGTGGCATTCCTATAGACAGAAGTAGCGCCAATGGTGTGGTCGGCAACATGGTAAAGCAGTTCAGAGAAAAAGATGAACTGATTCTGGTGATAACGCCGGAAGGCACCCGGAAACGCGTGCATGAATGGAAAAAAGGGTTCTTACACATGGCACAGCAAGCAAAAGTGCCTGTTGTCCCCATAGCGTTTGACTACGCGCGTAAAGCCATTGATATTGGCCCGGCACTAATGGTTAGTGACGAAATTGAGAAAGAACTGGAGCGAGTGAAGTCCTATTTCGAACATGCTCAAGGTAAGCGGGGAGAGGCGTGTTGAAGCTTCCTTTGCGGCTTTGTCTACTGCTGTTAATACTGCCGGTTTTTCATTCGGCGGTAGCGGCAGACTTCTGGCGCAGTGAGTGGATGGTGCCTGAATCTGCTGAAGGCAAAAAGCTAATAATTCGCCCAATAGAAGCATCGGATGCTGATCGCTTCTTCCACAGTTACATGACATCGCAAAAGTGGCTGTATAACCGTCTTGGGTGGGCCTGGCCTTCGGAAAAAAGCAGTCTGGAACAAAATGAAACCATGGTGAGCTACCACCTGGAGCAAGCCAAAGAAAGAACAAGCTTTACCTACTTAGTACTTGATAAAGAAGACAAGTCCATAATTGGCGCCGTTTACATGGTACCCGTTGCCGCCAGCAGAGAAGAGAAAAGCGGTATTCCCCGCAATGCTTATAACGCTGAAATTAGCTGGTGGTTATTAGAGTCAGCGGTGAATGACAATTTGCACAATGACTTTTTTGTTTTGTTAACAAATTGGCTGGAAGCAAGCTGGCCCTGGCGGCAAGTGTTGTTCCCGGTATCGCAAAGCAACGATACAGCCTTACAGCTATTAGAAAGTAGTAACGCGCGTTCGCTCGGGCGTGACTTAGATGCAGAAGAAAAGTATTTCTCCTACGCAATATCACGCAAATAATCCCGCATTGTGCTATCATCGCGCGCAATTAACGAACGGTTAATAAGGAAAACTCATGCAGGTAATTGAAGGCGGAATTAACGCAGCTGGTAAAAAGTTTGCCATTATTGTCTCCCGGTTTAACCATTTTATGGTGGAAAGCCTGTTAGACGGTGCTGTGCAGACGCTGAAACACTACGGTGAAGTAGCCGATGAAGACATCACGGTTGTGCGTGTTCCCGGTGCTTATGAAATGCCGGTAACGGCTAAGCGCCTGGCCAGCTCAGGTAAATACGATGCGATTATTGCCGTTGGTGCTGTTATTCGTGGCGGAACACCTCATTTTGAGTTTGTTGCAGGTGAATGTAATAGCGGGTTAGGCCGGGTTGCAACGGAATTTGATTTGCCAGTGGCGTTTGGTGTTATCACCACCGATACGCTGGAACAAGCCATTGAACGCAGTGGTTCTAAAGCCGGCAATAAAGGCTCGGAAGCCGCACTAAGCGCGCTTGAAATGGTTAATGTACTGAAACAACTCTGAGACACATTAGATGAAACCCGCAGCAAGAAGAAAGGCCCGTAAGCTGGCCGTGCAAGCAATTTACTCATGGCAGTTATCGCAAAATAGCTTTAGCGATATTGAGGCTCAATTTTTAACAGAAAACGATACCAGCAAAGTCGATGTCGACTACTTTTTAGAGTTGGTTCGTGGTGTTGGCGGGCATTACCGGACACTGGACGATGCGCTGGAACCGTTTTTAGACAGACCCATTAAAGAACTCGACCCAATTGAAATGGCCGTTCTGAGACTGGCTGCCTACGAGTTGCGCGAGCGAGTGGATGTACCTTATAAAGTCGCGATTAATGAAGCGATAGAGTTGGCTAAATCTTTCGGTGCCGACGAAAGCCATCGTTTTGTAAACGGCGTTCTCGATAAAGCAGTAGATACTTTCCGCCCAACCAGGCAGTAACTTATGCCCCGCGATGAATTTTCGCTAATCAATGAATACTTTACTCATCGCTCCGCAAAACGGGGCGATGTTGCTATGGGGATTGGAGATGACGGAGCTGTTGTCCGTCCACTGCCCGAGCATGACCTGGTCATTGTTACTGACACTCTGGTAGAAGGCGTGCATTTTGATAAAACCACGCCGCCAAGAGCAATTGGTCATAAAAGTGTGGCTGTTAACCTAAGTGACTTAGCGGCAATGGGTGCCCAACCTTGTTGGGTGAGCCTGGCTTTAACCCTGCCAAACGTTGATGAAGACTGGCTGCAGGAGTTTAGTGGCGGGTTGGATGAAATTTGCAGTTACTACGACTGTCAGTTGATTGGTGGCGATACAACCAAAGGGCCACTCACTATTACCGTAACCGCGCATGGTCAGCTGCCTTCAGGAAGCGCAATACCGCGCTCCGGAGCTAAAGCAGGAGACTGGATTTACGTTAGCGGTTCTCTGGGCGATGCAGGCTTAGGCCTTAAGGTAACTCAGGACAAAGTCAGCACGACAGGACGGCACTTACAGCAAGTGATTGAGCGGTTGCACTTTCCTACGCCCAGAGTGGCTTTGGGGCAAACGTTACGTGGCATAGCCAGCTCCTGTATTGATGTTTCCGACGGCTTACTTGCAGATTTGGGGCATCTAATGACTGAAGCCGGAACTGTCGGTCAACTCGAATTAGATAAACTGCCCTTGTCTTTAGCCCTAACCGAAACATTAAAAGTGGATGAAGCATTAGCTTTGGCACTAACAGCAGGCGACGATTACGAGCTTTGCTTTACCTTGCCAGAAGAGCATCGCGGACGTATGGAAACCCTGACAGCCCACCTTAAAACACGGCCAGTTTGTATTGGCAGGGTCGCTAATGGCGGACAAGGGGGCATTCAATTGCGTTATCAGGGCGAAGAATGGTCTCTGGCCGATGGTTACCACAGTTTTAATCATTTTGCGGAAAATGATCTTTCCGGGGAAAAGGGCTAGAGGGTTATGAACTAATGTCAAAGACATCGCTTTCATGGTTTAACCCAATACATTGGCTGGCTCTGGGGTTTGGTTCGGGTCTGGCGCCCAAAGCTCCCGGTACTTTTGGTACTCTTGTTGGTATCCCTGTTGTTTTCTTAATGGCTCAGCTTAACTGGTGGGAGTATCTGCTCGTGCTAGTGATTATGACGCTTGCGGGTATCTGGATCTGCCAGTATACGGCTAAGGCTATGGGAGAGCACGATCACCCTGCTATTGTCTGGGATGAAATAGTTGGCTACGCCATAGCCATGTTCGCGCTGCCGGTGGAACCTTTCTGGCTGATTGCTGCTTTTGTCCTATTTCGTATTTTTGATATCTGGAAACCCGGTCCAATAGGCTGGGCTGACAGAAAGCTGCACGGTGGTAACGGCATCATGATGGATGATGTCCTCGCCGGTATTTTCTCTGCTGCGTTACTGCACTTAGGATGGTGGGTATCGGGTTTACTCAGCTAAATAAACCCGACACTCTAACCGTCTGTTCTAACCTTCTTTCAGGAAGTTATTCACCTGGCTTTGGATGCCTTTCGCGTCAAGTCCAATTTCCTCACGAACCTCGCTTTGAGAGCCATGTTTAATGAACTCATCGGGCAAACCAATATTGAGAACCTGAGGACGGGCTTTGTGCTGCGCGACGTATTCACTGACTGCGCTGCCTGCACCGCCCGCTACAACGTTTTCTTCCACCGTAACCAGTACTGAGTGGTCTTTCATTAATTCGTCCACACAGTTGGTGTCCAGCGGTTTTACGAAACGCATGTCAATGACGGTAGCATTAAATGCTGAAGCGGCTTCTTCTACTTCGGGCAACAGGGTGCCAAAGTTTAAGAATGCCACGTCCTGTCCCTTTTTAACGGTTACCGCTTTACCAATTTCTATAGCCTTACCCTGACGTAATTCCAACCCAACGCCTGCACCACGAGGGTATCGTACGGCAGCCGGGCCTTTATGCTGGTAGCCTGTGGTTAGCATATCCAGACATTCTTGTTCATTACTGGGCGCCATAACCACCATGTTTGGGATACAGCGCAGGTAGCTTAAATCGAAAGCGCCCTGGTGAGTTGGTCCGTCGGCACCGACAATGCCGGCACGATCTATGGCGAACAATACGTCTAAGTTCTGCAAAGCCACGTCATGAATTAATTGGTCGTAACCGCGCTGCAAAAAGGTAGAGTAAATGGCAACAACAGGCTTCATTCCGGCAATGGCTAAACCTGCTGCGTAGGTCACGCTGTGTTGCTCAGCAATAGCCACGTCAAAATACTGTTTTGGGAAGCGCTGCGAAAACTCAACCATACCTGAGCCTTCACGCATTGCCGGAGTTACTGCCATTAGCGACGGGTCGCCACTTGCGGTATCACACAGCCATTGTCCAAAAATTTCAGAGTAGCTGGGAACGCCTGCCGCTTTTTTTGGCAAGCTGGATTCCGCCGGGTCAAACTTAGGAACGCCATGATAACCAATGGGGTCTTTCTCGGCCGGTTTATAACCTTTTCCTTTTTGCGTCACTATGTGCAGTAATTGCGGACCTTTTAAATCGCGCATGTTGGACAAGGTTTCCACCAGGGTGTCGACATCATGGCCGTCGATAGGACCTATGTAGTTAAAGCCCAGCTCTTCAAAAATAGTACCCGGTGCCATCATGCCTTTCATGTGCTCTTCAGCGCGGCTGGCAAAATGACGAATATGCGGCAGAGGACTGAGTAACTTTTTACTGCCTTCGCGTAATGAAGTATAAAAACGACCGGATAACAGACGGGCGAAGTGATGGTTCAAAGCACCGACGTTTTCAGAAATGGACATATCGTTGTCGTTTAACACCACCAGCATGTCGGGTTTTATGTCACCAGCATGGTTCATTGCCTCGAACGCCATGCCTGCGGTCATGGCGCCGTCACCAAT
>NZ_DFTS01000031.1:24753-32949 GCF_002383015.1 Idiomarina sp. UBA4206 | reverse complement strand
GCCATGCCTGCGGTCATGGCTCCGTCACCAATAATAGACACCACTTTCTGGCGTAAACTTTGGCGTTGCGCTGCCACGGCCAGGCCTAAAGCAGCAGATATCGACGTGCTTGAGTGCCCCACCGATAAGACATCGTATTCGCTTTCTTCCCGCCACGGAAAAGGGTGTAACCCGTCTTTCTGGCGAATGCTCTGCAACTGCTGTTTACGCCCGGTCAGTATTTTATGCGGATAAGCCTGATGGCCAACATCCCACACCAGCTTGTCTTCAGGAGTGTGGTAGATGTAGTGCAGGGCGACTGTTAACTCAACCGTACCTAAACCGGAGGCAAGGTGGCCACTGCTCTGACTGACCGATGTCAGCAAAAACTGACGAATTTCAGCGCACAAGTCAGGTAATTGCGAGCGTGACAGGCGACGCAAGTCGGCGGGTAAATTAATTTTATCGAGTAACGGATATTGTTGAGTCATTCAGTTAGTGGTCCCGCTTTAACAGCAAGTCGGAAAATTGTTCGAGTTTGTCGGTATTGTAAGGGATATCGCTTAATGACTGTAGCGCTTTGTTATGTAAGTTTTGTAAGCGTCGTTGAGCGCCTTCAATACCTAACAAACGCACGTATGTGGATTTTTCAGACGCGGCATCTGAACCCTGAGGTTTCCCCAGTGCTTCAGTGTTACCTACAACATCGAGAATATCATCCTGTACTTGAAATGCCAGCCCCAAATAACGCGCAAATTGTTCGAATTTTTCTTGCCACTTTTGGGCTGCGCTGCTACCACATAAAACGCCCAAGCTGGCTGCTGCTGTTATTAATGCGCCGGTTTTACTTAAATGCATTTGCTCCAGTGCACTTTCGGTAAGGTTCTTTGCCGTTGCCTGTAAATCAATTGCCTGACCGGCACACATGCCCCGGGCACCGCTGGCTTTCGCCAATACATGAACGAGTTGCAGTTGGCGCTCTGCCGGTATGTCCTGCATGTTGCTTTCGGTCAGTATTTCAAAGGCCAGAGTTTGCAGTGCGTCACCTGCGAGAATAGCTGTCGCTTCATCGTACGCAATATGGCAAGTCGGTTGTCCGCGACGTAAGTCGTCATCGTCCATGGCCGGTAAGTCGTCATGAATTAATGAATAAGCGTGAATTAATTCAATAGCAGCTGCTGAACGCAAGGCATCGTCTTGGTTGGCGCCGCAGATATCGGCAACAGTCATTACCAGGTAGGGGCGAATGCGCTTCCCACCCAGTAAAACACCATGCTGCATTGCCTGACTCAAACGCTTATTTAACGTCAGGGGCTCGAGCTTCTGCTGTAAAAATGTGTCGACTTGCTTTCTTGTATCTGCTGTTAACGAATTAATCGTCACATCAGTTCTCCATCACTTTCATCATTGCCTGATTGTTGTTGCTCGGCTAACAGGGTTGTGACTTTTTGTTCAGCCTGCTGCAATTGTTGCTGGCTGGAGCGTGACAGCGCAATGGCCTGCTCAAACTTTTTCAGCGACTGCTCTAAGGGTAAATCGCCTTGCTCCAGTTCATTAACCAGTTGCTCTAACTGTTCAAGAGCCTGTTCAAAGGATTGCTGTTTCTGTTCTTCTGCCATAGCTGAGTCTGCCTTAAAATCTGTTTTGAGCCGCATTGCTACAAGAATGAAAGTTAATTATCCGATAAAGAATCCCGAATGTCAGCCGATGATCTCATTATTCCTGTGTAAGATGATCAGATGTCGCTTGTCAGAGCGGCGCTATTGTTTAAGAATGAGCACAGCAGCATAAGCGAAAACGCAAATCGGGGAGGAAAGCTGAGTGGATATAGCAACGCTCATAGGAATTATCGGCGCCATCGGCTTTGTTGTGGTCGCCATGATTCTGGGTGGGGATATAAGTCTTTTTATCGATGCGCGTTCGTTTTTTATCGTATTCGGTGGCTCATTATTTATAACCTTAGCTAATTTCTCGTTAAGCCAGTTTTTAGGGACGGGAAAAGTCGTCGTTAAGGCCTTTTTCTTTAAAATTGAACACCCACAAGAGCTTATCGACACTGCCGTTGAAATGGCTGACTCTGCGCGAAAAGGCGGTTTCCTGGCTTTGGAAGAGGCGGAAATTCCGAATAAATTCTTTCGTAAAGGCGTCGACATGCTGGTTGATGGCCATGACGCCGAAGTGGTTCGCCAAACCTTGTCAAAAGACATAAAAATGAGTTTTTCTCGTCACGAGGAAGGTGCTCGCGTCTTTAAAATACTCAGTGATGTTGCCCCGGCCATGGGTATGATAGGTACCCTGATTGGTTTGGTCGCTATGCTTTCCAATATGGACGACCCTAAAGCCATAGGTCCGGCTATGGCCGTTGCCTTGTTAACCACGCTTTATGGTGCGTTTCTGGCGAACGTTATTGCTATTCCTATTGCCAATAAACTGTTGCTGCGCGCAGAACAGGAAAAATTGAATCAACAATTGATACTGGATGCCATTTTAGGTATTCAGGACGGTCAAAACCCTCGTGTCATTGAAGGTATTTTGCGTAATTACCTGGCTGAATCTAAGCGTATTGGTAATGAGGATGAGGACGAGTAGTCATGGCCTCAGAGAAAGTCAGAGACGAAGAAGAAGAAGACTGCAACTGCCCGCCAGCGGGCTTACCTATGTGGATGGCAACCTTTGCCGATCTCATGACTTTGCTCATGTGCTTCTTCGTGCTCTTGCTGGCTTTCTCCGAAATGGATGTATTAAAGTTTAAGCAAATTGCCGGCTCTATGAAGTACGCCTTAGGTGTACAGAATAAAATTGAAGTTAAAGACATTCCTAAAGGTACCAGTGTCATTGCACAGGAATTCCGGCCCGGGCGTCCGGAGCCGACCCCCATTGAAACCATTCAGCAACAAACCGTTGAAATGACCCAGCAAATGCTGGAATTCCAGGAAGGCGAGTCTGATTTTGCCGGGGGGCAACAAACCGAACGTGGTGGTCAGGAAGCCGACAGCGCAGAAGATCAAAAAGAAGCAGAATCTGAAAACACCGAAGCCATGACTCAGGTGTCTAAAGAGCTTATGCGCCGCATTGAACAGCAGCTAGAGAATGAAATTAAAGCCGGAACCATAGAGCTGGAACAGCATGGTCAGCAAATCATTATTCGTATTCGCGAGCAGGGCTCATTCCCTGAAGGTTCTGCGTTCTTGCAGCCGCAGTTCCGGCCTATCATTCAGCAGGTTGCCGAGGCATTAAAAGATATTCCCGGCGAAATTACCATTTCCGGGCACAGTGATAATGAACGTCTGGTTTCAGAAATCTACTCGTCGCGTTGGGATCTCTCCAGCAAACGCGCGGTGGCCGTTGCTGAAGAAATGCTGAAAGTTGAAGACTTTAGTGAGGACCGTTTGGTTGTCATGGGCTTCTCCGACACTAAACCATTAGTACCAAACAATTCTGAAGAAAATCGTAAGCGCAATCGCCGGGTTGAAATTTCGGTTATGCAGGGTAAGGCGGCAGAATCTGACCCGGTTGATGTTATTGACTGAGTGCTGGTTTCTGTCGGGCAGGACACGTATAATTGCCCACTTTCCTAAAGACTTGACGATTTTGCTATGAAGTTTGTTGTTCGCCTGCACGCCGAAATTACCATTAAAAGCCGCTCTGTACGCAAGCGTTACGGTAAAGTACTTACCAATAACCTGCGTAAAATTCTGGCGCCAATCGATGACTCGGTTTACGCAAAGTGGCTGTGGGACCGAATTGAGGTTTCAGCCCATGGCGATGATTCTGAAGTACGTAATCAAATCAAAGAAGTCTTACAGAATACGCCGGGCATTTCCTGGTTTGCAGAGGTTATCGAGCAGCCATTAACCGACTTTGATGCCATTGCGGAATTAGTGGGCGAACACTGGCTACGGCGCCTGCCGGGTAAAACCTTTGCTATGCGTGTTAAGCGCAAGGGGCATCACGAGTTTAACTCGCAGCAGCTGGAGCGTTACATTGGTGGCTATTTGCTGCAACGCGTTCCCGATGCATCCGTTAACCTTTCTAAACCCGACCTTGAAATTGCACTGCAAATTACGAATAAGGTCGTGCACCTGGTTGGAGAACGTATTAACGGTTTAGGTGGCTTTCCAATTCCTACTCAGGAAACTGTATTGTCCTTGCTTAGCGGCGGTTTTGATTCAGGCGTTGCAACCTATGAGTTTATCCGGCGCGGTGCGCGAACGCACTTCTGCTTCTTTAATTTAGGCGGCGATGCTCATGAAGTGGCCGTGCGTCAAATAGCCTATTACCTCTGGAAGCGTTACAGCGCTTCGCATCCCATTAAGTTCATCAGCGTTGATTTTGCACCCATTGTTGATGACATTCTTACCAATGTGGAAAACGGACAAATGGGCGTGGTATTGAAGCGTCAAATGCTACGTGCTGCCGATAAAGTTGCGCGCTATGTCAAAGCTCAGGCTTTGGTCACCGGCGAGGCGATGGGACAAGTGTCCAGTCAAACTCTGGCTAATTTGCGGGTTATTGACCAGGCAACGGATGCGTTAGTTTTACGGCCTCTTATTACCAAGGACAAACAAGAAATTGTTGATGAAGCCAAGCGTATTGGCACCGAGCCTTTGGCAAAATCGATTCCCGAATACTGTGGGGTTATTTCAAATAAGCCAACGGTTAAAGCTATTCCTGCGGTTATCGAAGCCGAAGAAGCAAAGCTTAATAAAGATTTACTCGATCAAGTGGTGCAGGCGTCAAACGTACTCAGCATGCAGGATATAGCAACTCAAACTGATAAAGAACTGGAGCTGCCGGATACAACCACGGAACTCAAAAGTCATACCACCATCATAGATATTCGAAATGATGAAGAAATTGAAGCTGCGCCTTTGTCGGTAGATGTAGAGGTTATTGAGATACCATTTTTTAAATTAGCCACTCAATTTGCTGAATTGGATCAAAGTCGTGAATACCTGTTGTATTGTGATCAGGGCATTATGAGCCGGATGCAGGCTTTGTTATTGCACGAAAATGGCTATAGCAACGTATCGGTTTATAAGCCTTAATTTAATAGAGAAGTAAATTATGCTGGCAAGAGTTCTGTTTTTTGTTCTGCTGTCGATAACCACCTTTTTATTTCTGTGGCAGTTCCCCAGTACCGGAGCTCAGAGTATCCCTTATATGGATAAGCTGGTTCATTTTGTGATCTTCTTCGTTCTGGCTTTGACGTTCCACCGGGCCTTTGCGTTGTCTGCCAGGTTATCGCTTTTGTTTTTAGCCTGCTACGGTTTAATGATTGAATTGGCTCAGGCTTATGCGCCGGGGCGTGGCGCAGATGTTTATGACTGGTTAGCGGATGCCAGCGGGGTTATCGCTTACTTTGCCTGGCATCACTTGAGAGAAAAATACCTAAGAAAAAAGTCGCGTTAACGCGACTTTTTCTTTGTATCTTTTTTCTTTGCATCCTTTTTCTTTTTATCTTTCTTCTTAGAACGAGCCTTTTCTGTCGACGGGAACTTATACTGAGGCTTCAAGCCCTGAATGGTTCTTCTGTCGAGCTTAGCGTCTAAGTAACGTTCAATACGCCCCAGTAATAAAGCATCGTGCGCTTCCACTAATGAAATGGCTATGCCTTTTTGTCCACCGCGAGCGGTGCGGCCAATTCTGTGCAGATAAACGTCCGCTTGCTTTGGTAAGTCGTAGTTAACAACCACGGTAATATCATCAACGTCCAGGCCCCTTGCGGCTATATCGGTAGCTACTAGCGTGATATCTGTGGTCTGTTTTAACTCGTTCATGATGCGCTGGCGATCACTTTGCGGCATGTCGCCCCGCAAGGTGACAATTTTGCGCCCGGTACCAAACTGACTGCGTAAAAAGTTGGCGATGAGCTCTACTCGCTCACGTGTTCTGACGAAAACAAACTGCCGCCCCGGGTGTTCTTTCAGTGTGCTCATTAAAAGCTGGCGTTTATGCTCATCGGTATCCGCTAAGTGTACCCACTGAACAATTTTACCGCGTTCACGCTTTGGTGGCTGAACGTCAATGTATTCAGGTTCCGTCAGCAGCTCGCGCTAAAACTTAATAACACCAGAGCTATTCAATGTTGCAGACAGCAGCAATGACTGTTGGCGGTGGCGTGCCTGCAGTGCCATTTCTTTAACTGTTGCTGCAAAGCCCATGTCCAACATGCGGTCGGCTTCATCAATGATTAGCCACTCTATGCCTTCCAGGTTGTACTGCTCGGCTTCGAGCAAATCCATCAGGCGACCGGGTGTGGCGACCAGAATATCGTGCGTTTTTTCCAGCAGAGACAGTTGCGAGCCGTAATTAATACCGCCGGTCACCACAACAGAAGACAGCCCCGTCTTGCTTTCAAACTGTTGGGCCTGCTGATGAATCTGCTCAGCCAGTTCGCGAGTTGGAGCAAGAACCAGAATGCGTGCAGGACCTGGCTGTTGACGTGGGAAGTCCAGCAAATGTTGCAGAGCCGGTAACAGGAAGGCTAAGGTTTTGCCGGTTCCTGTCGGGGCACTAACAAGCAAGTCTCTGCCATCGAGGGCTGCAGGAATGCTCTGTTGCTGTACTTTTGCCGGTTTGTTCAGTTGTGCGTCCCGAAGGACCGCAATTAAGCGGTCATCAAGATCAAACTCTTCCCAGTCTGGGGTCATATCATTTTCCTTGAGATCATTTTGTCTGCGATTAACGCAGCAGCAATAAAGCAGAGTTGGTCGTTTGTAACAAACTGGTTGTGGTACTGCCAACTAAAAACTGACGAATACGCGAATGACCATAGGCACCCATTACCATTAGATCAATATTATGCTCTTTTTGATAGGCGTGCAGAGTCGGTTCAACTTCCCCGGAGCGTATTTCAAAATGCACGTTATGACCCAGCTCACGCAGATGGTTTGCTGCCGCTTCAATAGAGGCGTAGCTGTCATTCGTGTCAGCACCCACCATCACCAAATGCAGTGGCAGTCCACGAAATATTGGGCTTTCAGCCAAAAGACGAATGCCTTTTCGAGAAGAGTCGCTGCCATCAAATGCCAGCATGACACTTTTCGGTTCAGTGAACTCTTCAGGCGCAACCAGTATTGGTCGGTGCATGGTTCGTACAACAGTTTCAAGCTGACTACCCACGCGGTTGGTGCGAGAGGTGTCTTCGCCATGAAGGCCCATAACCAGTAGCCGCATAGAGTCTTCAATTTCTAAAAGAGACTCGGCTAAATCACCATGACGTTGTCGCAGATTGACCTGTTCGACACCGTCATGAAGCGCTCTTTCCTTTGCGCTTTCAAGCATGTGGTGACCTTGCTCTAAAGCAAGCTTGCTGCGTTGCTGGTCCAGTTCTGCTAATTGCTCAAGCAAGGCTTCTCTGCTGCCTAAACCTATGTTGCCGGTCATATCCGGTTCGGTAGGGTAGCGGGCTTGGTCCAGAACATGAAAGAGTGTCAGAGGCGTACTTAAACGTAACGCCGCCCAACTGGCGTAATCACAGACCGA
Organism: Idiomarina sp. UBA4206; assembly: GCF_002383015.1. Lineage (NCBI taxonomy): Bacteria > Pseudomonadati > Pseudomonadota > Gammaproteobacteria > Alteromonadales > Idiomarinaceae > Idiomarina > Idiomarina sp. UBA4206. Next base: position 25,482 of record NZ_DFTS01000031.1, on the reverse strand, counting down.
CTGCGTTGACGCGGAACCATCAATACAAGCAACAACATGTTTCATTATTGAATCCTTTTCCATTAGTGACCGCCCATCAGCTTGTCAACGGCATCAGGCTTGTCGTGTACGCCAAAACGGTCAACGATAGTTGCACTGGCTTCGTTCAGCCCAATGACTTCAACTTCGGCACCTTCACGGCGAAATTTGACTACAGCCCGATCAAGCGCATCAACGGCGGTAATATCCCAGAAGTGAGCATGACTCAGGTCAATGACAATCTGCTCAACCCCTTCCTTAAAATCAAATGCCGCAAGAAACTTTTCAGATGAACTGAAAAATACCTGTCCAATGACACGGTAGGTACGCTTATTGCCGTCCGTATCGATGTCTGATTTAACGTAAAGATAATGACCAATTTTGTTCGCAAAGAACATAGCAGCCAGAAGCACGCCAACCAGAACGCCATAAGCCAGGTTATGTGTTGCGACAACGACAGCAACCGTGGTTACCATGACAATATTGGTGGACAGTGGATGCTTCTTCAAGTTCTTAATGGAGCTCCAGCTAAAGGTACCAATAGAGACCATTATCATTACGGCAACTAATGCGGCCATTGGAATTTGCACCAGTAATTTATCCAGAACTAAAACCATGACCAATAAGAATATACCGGCGACAAGTGTGGAGAGTCGAGTACGACCGCCAGACTTTACATTAATAATCGACTGACCAATCATGGCACAACCC
>NZ_DFTS01000031.1:24250-24653 GCF_002383015.1 Idiomarina sp. UBA4206 | reverse complement strand
CACAACCCGCCATACCGCCGAGTAAACCAGAGCCAATGTTCGCAATACCCTGACCTTTACATTCGCGGTTTTTGTCGCTGGAAGTATCGGTTAAGTCGTCAACAATGGTTGCTGTCATTAGTGACTCAAGAATACCAACAACCGCAAGTGCCGCAGAGTAAGGGAAAATTATCGCTAAGGTTTCAAAGTTTAACGGAACATCAGGCCACAGGAATATCGGCAGAGTGTCCGGGAGTTCGCCCATATCACCCACGGTACGAATATCCAGACCTAAGAATACGGCAACTATGGTTAAGGACACGATACAAACCAGCGGAGAGGGCAGTATTTTACCGATAACCGGAACGTAGGGGAAACCGTAAATAATGGCGAGGCCTGCTGCGGTCATTGCATAAACGTGCCA
>NZ_DFTS01000031.1:17814-24211 GCF_002383015.1 Idiomarina sp. UBA4206 | reverse complement strand
GCATAAACGTGCCAGGTGACATTGGTCAGCTCTGGCAATTGTGCCATAAAAATCAGAATGGCCAGCGCGTTAACGAAACCCGTGACTACCGAGCGTGAAACAAAGCGCATCAGCTCCCCAAGTTTGAGGTAGCCGGCAATTATTTGCAGTACGCCGGTCAATAGAGTGGCGGCTAGCAGGTACTGAAGTCCGTGATCTTTGACCAGGGTGACCATTAGCAGGGCCATAGCGCCGGTTGCGGCAGATATCATACCCGGGCGGCCACCCGTAAAAGCGATAACAACGGCAATACAGAAAGAAGCGTACAAGCCTATTTTCGGATCAACACCGGCGATAATAGAGAATGCGATAGCTTCAGGAATTAGCGCTAGAGCAACGACAATACCTGAGAGCAAATCACCACGTATATTAGAAAACCAGTTCTGCTGGATAGACTTCAACATAGTTAAATGACACCAAATTTTAGTAGCAAACATAAAGCGGCCGGAATGGCCAGAAAAGCAGTGAACAGCCTACTGCGCACCTGTGACAGGGAAGTGACGGCTAGGGTGGCGTAATACGCGTCAGCACGTAGGTGGCTCCTTCTGGTTTGAGGCTGGTCAAAAAAAGAGCGCGAATTTTAGCATAAAATGTGCCAACTACAACCGAAAAATTATTTTCGGTCGCTGTCTGGGGCATTGCGTTGTGACGGATCAGTCTTAAAGTCGTTGACCAGTTCACGCGGGTTTAGTGCTTCGCGTTGTTTTTGTGTGGCTTCGGCCCACCAGAATAACTGGTTCAGAGTTCGGCCAAAATATTGGATCCAGCGTTCAGTGTCTTTAACTTCCTGATTGAACTTGCCATTTTCCTCAAACACGGTTTGTGCTTTAGGCACGTGGATCATAGCCGATACTGGCAAGCAGCCTAACTCTGACAGGAAAGTGCGCATGTTAACCGCAGCGCGAACACCACCCCACTGACCGGCCGAGTAAGTCACAATGGCACTGGGTTTATAGGAGTACAAAGACGCACCAAAATGATTCAGCAAGTTTGCCAGAGCTGGACTCATGGAGTGGTTGTACTCAGGACTGACCATAACGTAAGCATCGGCAGCTTCAATCTTTTTAGCCAGAGCGTCCAACTGTTCGGGAACGTCTTTTTCATGGTATGAAAAATGTGGCTTAAAAACATCGTCAAATGAGTAATCTAAAGGGTCTATGAGTTCGACTTCTGCGTTATCGAAGCTTTGTTCCAGATAATTAACGCAGGCCTTTGCTACACGTTCGCCCAACCTGGCTGGCTTGGGCGGTGTGCTGTCGCGTACCGTACCTAAAAACACTAAATATTTCATTGTGGTTCCTTAATAGTAGCCTGACGTAAATGTCAGGCTACGACATATCAGACGCGATGCTGCTCCCGCTCGGGCAAAAAGCTAATTGCAGCCGTGGATAATAGCAATAACAGCGTTGATATCATTAAACAAGCAATGAGCCCCCACTGTTGATATACCCAGCCCGACAAAATGGTGCCTAATAGACGCCCTGCGGCATTGGCCATATAGTAAAAACCAACGTCCAAAGATACACCGTCGGCGCGTGAGTAAGATACAATAAGGTAACTGTGCAGAGATGAATTAATGGCAAACAGAATACCGAACAACCCTAAGCCAATAATAATGCTTTGGGTAACCGGCAAGTGTTGCCACAGTGCCAGGGTTAACGCAAGCGGACTCAGCGTCAGTAGTGCATTCCATACCACCGCCTGAGTTTTGGGCACGTCCTTGCTACTTTTTGTGAATTTAGGCGCAATGCTTTGGACAAAACCGTAGCCAATAACCCACAAGGCTAAAAAGCTGCCTACCTGCCAGTGGTTCCAGTCCAGCTGGCTGGCTAAGAACACCGGTAAGGCAACGACAAACCAGACATCGCGTGCACCAAAAAGTAAAAAGCGCGCGCCCGATAGAATATTAATAGGCCGGCTTTTGGATAAAATGTCCTTAAACTTAGGCTTGAACTTGGCCTTGCCCGACTCCTTTTTCAGGAAGATTAAACTGCCTACCCAAACCAGACTCAGCATAACCGCCATGGCCAGCACCGCACCCTGAAAGCCAATTAGCGTCAGCAACAGGCCACCCAGGAAAAAACCAACGCCTTTTAATGTGTTTTTTGAGCCAGTGAGTATGGCGACCCACTTATACAGCTGACCCTGCTTGTCGTCCGGCACCAGTAGCTTAATGGTGCTTTTGGCGCTCATTTTATTGAGATCTTTGGCAATACCGGATAGCGCCTGAGCCGCCATCACCCAAATAACAGTGAGCATCGAACTGGGCACCAACAGCATGGCGAGTGCCACAATTTGTATGCCGAGCCCAATGTTCATGGTGCGATTGAGCCCCCAACGGGCCCCCAGCCAGCCACCAAACAGGTTAGTAACCACACCAAAGAACTCGTAGAACAGGAACAACATGGCCACTTCCAGCGCACTGTAACCCAACTGGTGGAAGTGCAGCACCACCAGCATACGCAGCGCGCCGTCAGTCAGAGTAAAAGCCCAGTAGTTGCCCGTAACAATTAAGTATTGGCGTATTGCCGGCGACAGCTGACTCAGCATTAGCCGACCTTTTCGACCAGCTCAACCGCGCGGTTGGCATAACCCCATTCATTGTCGTACCAGGCATAAATTTTTACGTGCGTGCCGTTAACGACCTTGGTCGACAGGGAATCGACAATGCTTGAGCGAGGATCAGTTTTGTAATCTATTGACACTAACGGGCGTTCTTCGTAACCCAGAATGCCTTTAAGCTCACCTTCTGCGGCTTCTTTCATCCAGCCATTAATTTCTTCCACGGAAGTGGATTTTTCAACTTCAAACACACAGTCGGTTAGGGACGCATTGGCAAGGGGGACTCGTACAGCGTGGCCGTCAATTTTGTCCTTCAGTTCCGGGAAAATCTCCACAATAGCCGTTGCTGAGCCGGTGGATGTAGGAATTAAGCTCATGCCGCAGGCACGGGCTCGGCGTAAGTCTTTGTGCGGCGCGTCCAGAATGGTCTGCGTGTTGGTTAAATCGTGAATAGTGGTAATAGCGCCGTGTTTGATGCCTAACTTTTCGTGAATCACTTTCACCACTGGTGCGAGACAATTGGTGGTGCAGGACGCGGCAGTAACAATGCGATGTTTGGCTGGATCAAATAAATGCTGGTTTACACCCATCACCACATTTAATACGCTCGGCTCTTTTACCGGCGCACTCACCACTACACGTTTTACACCTTGATCCAAATAGGCTTGCAGTAATTTTACCTCGCGCATTTTGCCGCTGGCTTCAATCATCAGGTCGCAGTTGCTCCAATCGGTTTCGCCAATGCTTTTATTGCGGCTAAAGGCAATATTTTTGTCATCAATAATAATGGAGTGTTCATCTGCGCTGGTTTCCGGCGCCCACTGGCCTTGCACTGAATCAAATTTCAGCAGATGCGCTTAAGTCGCGGCATCACCGGCTGGGTCATTGATCTGCACAAATTCAAATTCCGGCCAGTGCCAGCTGGCGCGCAGCGCTAAACGGCCAATGCGACCAAAACCATTAATGCCAATTTTGATTTTTTTCATGGTTAACTCTCAGTGAATGTTGAATGGTTTGGATCAACAGCAGCGGACTGGCCGATCGGCCATAGCGCACAAGCGTTGACAATTCTCTGCCAGCCAATCGCTATTGGCATTGAGCATGGTGTGTAAAATTTCGGATACCCAGGTTGGCAGCTCAGGATGCAAACGGTAATACACCCACTGCCCCTGGCGGCGATCGGCAAGCAGACCGCTTTCGCGTAGCAGTGCCAAATGGCGGGAAATTTTCGGTTGGATTTCATCGAGCGCGCAGGTGAGGTCACACACACACAGCTCTTTTTCGCGCGCCACTAACAGCGCAATGCGGGCGCGGGTTTCGTCGGCGAGGGTTTTGCTTAACTCGGCTGGATTCATGGGCTATATCTTTTTAATAACATATGAAAAAACGTATATATTGAAAAGTGTATGTTTATTTTTGCAGAAGAGCAAGCCTGCTCATTAAGTGGCGTGTGTGGATGAGGCTTAACAGAGGGAGGGAATGCGCCAGAGTGATGGCTCTGGCGCATGGATGACTAGCTGAGCAGTGCGCCTTTCACTGTTTTGCCGGCGGGGATGCGGAAGTTGATACGGGATTCCGGAATACCGACCGAGGCCATCAGTGTGCGGGCGTAGGCGGTGAGGGTTTCGGTACCGGCGATATCGGCACTGGCCGATAAACCCGTGGTGGAGTTGATGCCGGTCGCGCGCATTAGGCGATGGCCGGAATTGCTCCAGGCCTCTAGGCCGCCGATCACTCCGGGTTTGATATTGGCGCCGATCATCATATTCACGCAGGAGCTGTTGTGATGGTCGCGCCCGCCGGTGGCATTGCGCCCCAAAGTGCGGCCAAAAATATCGTAAGTGGCGAAGTTAATACTGTTTTGCAAACCCTCGGCTTTAACCAAATTCCAATAGGTCACCAGATTGTTTAGCTGGGCGATGGTGAGGCGCGTTTCTTGACTGAGATCATCATCGTTGTGGTTGTCGCCTGAGTAGGCGTAGCGCACCACAATCACCGGTGCGAGATTGACCTTGGCCATGGCAACGGCGGCTTTGATTTGATCGCCAAAACTTGATCCGGTGACCTCGGTCAACAAACCTCCCAGTTGGTTGCCGAGCGTCGTGGCCTGGCTGCGGGACGAGGCGTGTGCATCCAAATAGCGCAGTTGTGCGGCGGTGCCATTGGTTTTTACATTTTTATAGATGGTGTCGATGGTGTTGGCATAGAGCTTCGCCATGTTGTCGACGGTTGCGGCAGGCTGTGTGCCGACAAACAGGTTTTTGACATCGAGCGGCGAATAGCGGGTGATTGCCACATTTTCCGATGTCAGTGTGCCCAAGCCCCCGCCGCTGTTTAACACCATGGGAGTGCTGAGCACACTGGGCATCGCCGGGTCTTGCAAGAGGATTTCCTGCATTAACGCCGATTGGATTTCTTCAGTGCCGCGCCCGGTTTTGCTGACTAATACACTGTTGACTGTGTGTACGCGGGTGCCTTCCGGATGCCCGTTGGCCGCCGTGCGCAAGTGGAACATTGCCAGGTGGTCGAGCAAATCCTGTGGCAGGGAAGAGAAAAACTTAGCCGCCGTCACTTGGGTGTTACCCATTTTAATTTGTGCGGAGTTGCTGAAATCGCTAGCGGTGACATTGTTGCCATTGACCTGCCCCAGTACACCCGTACCCAATTGCGCGGTGCTCGGGCGACCTATGACAAAACGCGGGTCGTTGCTATCGCTTGAGTAGGTGCCGCCTGCATAACTATTGATGGCTTCGCCATCATCCGACATCGCCAGAATCAAGGATTTGCCTGCGGTACCTACGGCGTAAGTAGGCATAGCCCCGCTCATTAAAAAGCTCACCGGCAGGCCAGTTGCCGCTGCGCGCAGGCACAGGGCAACGGCGCTGCTGCCGCGTAGAAAGTTGCGTCTACTGATGCTGTTAGTTGTTTTCATGTTAAAACCCCATAGCCATAACAGAGGGTGCCGAGCAGGCGAATGTCCAGACTTCTTTGAGCGCAACCACAGCATTGGCGGCCTTCATGCCACACTGAATGGTGGTTTGGTTTGCTGTAATGATATCGAGGCCGGCGGTGGTGCAATTGGTTTGGTGCATTTGTATGTCGTACATTTTCTTGAGCGCGGCGCGGGTTGTACTCCATTCGGCCGACTCCGGTGGAATGCCCATAATGTAGGTAGTCATCTCATCCAAGCTGCGCGTGGGGTTGCTGGCGTTGAATATTTTCTCGTAGTTGGTGCCGGTCGCCCCGGCGTTGAACGACACCAGCGAGTTGCCCGCCGTTTCACACAGTTGGCGGTAGCCCATGGTGAGGAATGGGTCGATATTGACCGATTGAATTAAATCTATACTCCCGCGTGAGAATTCATCCTCTGGCAACAGACCCGCTTTTGCACGTGCAGTGCCCGAGAGATTGCACACATTGGTGGTAGTTGATGGCGGCAGCCCTTGGGAGGCGCGCACTTGATCAAGGCGCGCTTTAATACTGGCGCAGAAATGGTTGGTGCGATTGATAACAACCGAGGGGCCAGCCTCTGCAAACGCATCGGTATAACTCACACCGGTAATCATTGGCGAGGCAAACAGTTCAACGGCAAGGGTTTTGAGCTTGTAGCCACTGTTCTTGAACACCTCAACCAAGCGCAAATATTCCGCGCTGTTGCTATCGCATGGTGCCGAGTTGGCCCAGTTACACATCTTGCCGACCCAGGCATTGGCAAAGTTAGGGTGGTTAAAGATGGCCTTGCCCAAATCGTCGAGCGAATTCAGCGGGGCGCTGCTGCCGTGAAACGCAAAGGCGG
>NZ_DFTS01000031.1:11296-17788 GCF_002383015.1 Idiomarina sp. UBA4206 | reverse complement strand
GGGCGGCGGTAACTTTGGTGGGTGTGGTCAGCGCGCGGCTGCGGAACACGTGATACGAATTTTTAAACACCTGACGCATCGGATCCATCATACGGTGGCAGGCATAACATTCCGCGTTGTTTGGACCGGCGTGAGCGTTATCGATTGCACTTTGGTCGCCAGACGGCGTGATGTCACCCGCTTCAAAGGTTAAACCCAAGCCGGCAATCATGGTTTGGTTTGCCGTTACGCGGAAGCTATTGCCGGTATTGCTTTCCCAGCTTTGGAAAAAGGCGGGCGTAGTAAAAAAGCCCACACGAGGTGCGTATAAGCTATAGCTGCCACCCGCCGGGATGGCTCTTAAACCGCTCACCATACCTTGCGTATCGGAGAAAGCAGCGCGACTGGTGCCCTGTACCAAACGCACGGTACGCCAGTCACTGTAGTCATCTATGCCGCTACAAATAGCGGTTTCATCCACGCCGCCACCGTCGTTGTCGCCACATAAATTAGCAAAGGATCTGAGATCGGTTCCAAAAGGGAAACGCGCCTCATAATCTGCATAACTTAACGCAGTCAGGATGGCGGTGGTCACCTCCCACTCGCGGGTAGTGGCAACGGTGCGGAAATCTTTATTGCTGGTGAAGATTTTGTAGGCTGTGCGCACAAAACTCTCTTCCAGGGTGGAGATCAGTTTCACTCCATCCATCACTTTGGCGTTGTTGAGCACATCAAACTGGTTGCGCCATTGGGTGTCTGGATTGACATTCTTTTGCTGCAAAGCGAGCTGCAAAAACGATTTGAATTTCACTTCAAATTCGGGTGTCGCCATCCAATCAGTAATCTGTTTTTTCAGCGCAGTCTGATCAAGGCTGGTGCCAGCGGGGCTCACTTTATTCAATTCAGCGCCGGTGACTGCGCCGCCGTGCAGCAGCAATTTCACTTTATTGAGCGCGTTAAAAGGCCGTGTCGGCTCAAAGGGTTTGGTCGCTGGTGGCTCGGGAATATCGGCGGCCGCGGCTATGTCGCCCACCCATTTTTGGAAGCATTGGAAGTGCGCTGGTGAGACGCCAGTACTAGTGCCAAACGGCATTTTTTGTGCGCATTGCGTACCGGAATTAGGGTCGACTAATTTAAGCAACAGCGAGTTGCTCGGGTTGTTCAGGTCGATAACTTTCTCGCCACCACATTTACTGTTAACTGAATTCACATTGCCCAAACGATGCGCAATTTCTTCCAGTGTACCGGTCAGCGCAAACTTGGCGGCCTGACTGGGGCTGGCAGCATGGCAGGAGGAGTTGGTGCAATTCAGTTCCGCGCTTTGCATCAAGGTTTGCATGTTGGAACAGTCTACCGATGCCACCGGGGTAGAACTGGCGGCACTGCTAGAACTTTTGGCCACCGAGCTGGAGCTTTTGGCGCCAAACTGATTTGCTACACCAGCCGCTACATCTGCTGCACACTGGCCGACACAGTTAGCTGGGTTACCCTGCGGCATGGTCAGGTCAATTTTTGATATCAGCGTATTGTTGCTGACACGTGCGGGAATATTGCTAAACAGTGCCCCGCCAGCGTGACACCCTGCACACTGGGCTGCAAACAGGGTTGCGCCGGTGGCGGCATTGCCTGGCTGTACGGCGGTAGAGCTTTTGGCACTGCTGGAACTTTTAGCAACTGAACTGTTGATTACTGAATTGGTACTGGATGCACTGCTCGCTTTGGTGTAAGTCAACGCGACAGCGGTGGTCGGTGCCGAGGGAATGCTATCGATCAGGCTGATAACTTTGTATTCATAGGCACCGGGAATAGCTGCCAAGCTATCGTCATAGGTCACTGTATTGGGTGCGGTTTTAGTCAAGCTGATCCAGCGCGCATCGCTGCCTTTGCGGCGCACGATAAATCCAGTCTCGTTGGCATTTACATCGGCCCAGGTCAAGCTCGCCAATCCGGTGACCTGGCTGATGGTGCCTTTAAGACTTTGTGGTGCTACCGGCGGGGCGGTTAGGGCGATGGCAGGTACATTGGTCGGATTACTTTTGGTCAGCGACATTTTGAAATAAACCGGCACTCGCTCGGCAATATTGATCGCGCCGGCTACGGAACGCAGCGCTTCAATACCGGCATTGAGGTCGAAATCGGCGCTATTAATTAAAATCGGTTTGCGCGGTGTGAGGCTGACATTGGTGGCGCTGAGTTTGAGCAGGGTGGCATCAAAGGTGATCGCCTGGGTAACACCGTGCAGAGTCAAATTGCCGTTGAAAGTTTGAGTGCTCACACTGCCCACTGCCAGCGTATCAATCGCGGTTAAATTCAGCTGGGTAGTGAAGTGCAAGTTAGGCAGCATACTGGTTTCAAACAGCAGGTTTTGCATACGGGTATTGCGCAGGTCGATGCCGGTTAGCAACCTGGTTAAAGGAATCGTCAAAGTGGCGGTACCATTGCTCGCCACTGTGCCTTGTAGTTGGCTGAAAGTGAAATTCTCCGCCACGCTGGTATTTTTGATCGAAACAAAATGCAGTGATGATTTACTGGTATCAACAAGCCAGCTCGCGCTGCCTAAAGTCTGGCTGTAGGCCGATGCACAGGTCATCAGCAATCCTGTCGTTAGCAGTGCGATTTTCAGAAATGTTTTCATGATGTTATTTTCTCTCTGCACATCTGATTAACGAGCGTCGAAGATAAGGGTGAAATCCACCGGCGCCGTAGCGCTGATAGAGGCAATGCCCACCGCCGCCCGCAGCGCTTCAATACCATTGCTAAGGGCGTAATCAGCCGGGTTGACCAGCACCGGGGCGATGGTTTGCACAGCAACACGTGTAGCACTCAATTTATGCACCGAAAGCTTGGTAGTCAGCGTTGTTTTTACACCGTGTAAATCCAGTTCGGCGCTGATGTTTTGTTGGGTTTCTGCGCCAATCGCCAAACTGCTGAGCAGATTGCTTGGTAAGTTAACGGTGGCCGTTGCGGTGGGGAATTGCGTGGTTTGAAAGAGTAAATCGCGCAGGCGTTGATCGCGCAGGGTGATGCCGCTGTTCACGCTATTCAGGTCAATAACCAGCTTGGCAACGTTTTGGGTGATATCGCCGGACAAGCTGGCGAAATGACTCACTTCAAGCGTATGGGTGTTTTTTGCGCTGACAAAGTTGAGGTAAGAATTGGCCGAGTCCAGCTGCCAGGTGCTGGTTGCAGCGGCGCTACTCTTGGATGAACTGCTTACCGCTGTCAATGAACTCTTGCTGCTGCTTGATAATTTGCTACTAAGTGTACTGCTGGCAGATGAACTGGATAGGCCAATGCTGCTCGACACCACTCGGCTATAAGAAGATACGCTGGAAAAATGTGTGCTACTGTTAAGTACACTGCTGGCAGATGAGCTAGACAGGCCAAGGCTTGAGCTAGAAGGTGAAGGTGCGATACTGGATGCCACTGAGCTGCTATTGGCTTCTACTGAAACGGCCGAGCTTGAGTCAACCGCAGGTGCACTACTGGATCCCAGCGCAGGTGAGGCATCGCTAGATTCGATAGGGCTACCGCCGCAGGCGTATAACAATGCAATCGCACTACAGAGTGCAATTCCTTTGAGCAAGGTAGTGGCAAATGATTGAGTTAGCATGACGATTGCTCTTTAAATTAAGAATAAAAATTCTGGGGGAACTCGCAAGAATCTTTGCGGTGCAGGTTATACAAAACACTGCCAGCAACAAGAAAGGCGATAAATAAAAATGCGCCGTACACTGTCATTACAAATTCATAGCTGACATTGTGATTCCAGTTGCGCGCAATACCGAGGTAGCACGCAAACAACCAAGAGACCGATGAAATAGCACCGGTAATTACTACCAAAATTTGTTCGTGGGCAGAAAATGTCAGCAGGCCACTGGGAGAGGTAATACGCGCGAAACTGAAAAAGTGCAGCAGCAATCCATTGAGTGTCAGAATTGATACCACGGTGTATTTCGCCCAGAGTTTTTCATTTAACAGATATTGTTGAGGGGCATCTAAATAGCCCATCACAACCAGCGTCAAGCCTGAAATCCAGAGCGCAACCAGAGCGACAAACATCACATCTGCCGACTTTGATAGCTCTTGAATGGCTGTTTTTGATAAGGGTTTACCGAGCGATTTTGCCAGCGCTAAATCCTGATTCAGCAGAATCCCAATAGAGATACAGGCGGCAATTAAATGGATGTAAACGATCAATGTTTTCATAAATCCTCTGCATTTAGACAAAGCTTCGCCACAGCCAGTGCATGTCAATGGCTAAAGTGATGGGTGCGTCTCTTGTCTCAACTCGTTAAATAATTAAACCAAGCAGTTAAACCAATCTTATTTATGTAACCAATGCCTGAACAACAAGCAGCAGTGGAGTGAGTCATACCATTTCATGGAAGTGATCCTAGTGAAATGCTGACTGCGTTTTGGTTAACTGGGAAAACGGAACGGCGGAATTATGTCCTTTGTGCTGAGTGGGGCATCAGCATAAACGGATCTAAAGCAGCACTGCTATTAGACCTTCTCCTTATTGATACTGCACTTTACAAAGCTTTTCACTCGGATTCTATTTGGTAGTTCTCACAATCATATTGACGCCTTACACAACGCTAGAAAAGATAGTGCCTCTAATATCGATCTGCACATTTTTTAACCTTGCCAAATTTTGCCTCGGCTGCTAAGGTGCGCGCACTTTTTTATGTGAAGTCGTTAACAGTTATGATTCGGTTACCTTCGGCATTAACGCCGCCTTAGTTTTTCTCTCCCTCCGTTAGATTGCGTCTGGCTATTGCTGGCGTGCAATGTTTTATATTCTTTTGTTTTGCTAATAAATTTGCGTCTGCGCTGAAATTTTTAATATGGCAGCGCAGTGGTATTTGTTATAACCGCAAATTGTGTGCGATTTTTAATAGGTGTTTTTTTTATGTTAACGACCCTGAAAGAANNCGCTTCATTTGCTTTAATGCCCAGTAAGAGCCGGTGTTTTCCATGGCCACATGTTAAAATCCCGGGCTTCGGTGCCGTTAGCCGCACCGACGTTTAATCCGTTCTGCGCTGTGTTGGTCTTTGCCACTGGCGTTTTAACTTACCGACCCATGTAAATTTCCTTTCTTCTCTGATTGGTTTCATTGAACCGATCCAGCCTGATTTTTGCGCCGTGTTCAAGCCCAGCCGTCAAGGTTTCCGGGCTTGCAGCGTACTTCCATAAACTTTGCAAAAACTAGGAGTTCCCGTGCGGGCGTGTCTTGCAGCTGCCCAAAAAAGAGATTGTTGCCGGCTGCGATTTGTTATCTGCTCGTGGGTTCGCTTTAATTTGCAAATTGTTGAGCTTCCCCCATGCAATTCAAAAAAATTCAAGAAGAGTGGTTTTCCAACATTCGCGGCGATTTTTTATCGGGCCTGGTTGTGGCGCTCGCATTAATTCCGGAAGCGATTGCCTTTTCAATTATCGCCGGAGTCGATCCTAAAATCGGTTTGTATGCCTCCTTCTCTATGGCGGTAGTGATTGCCTTTGCCGGTGGTCGCCCAGCGATGATCTCTGCCGCAACCGGTGCCATGGCACTGCTGATGGTGACCTTAGTAAAAGAGCACGGGCTGCAATATTTATTGGCGGCGACGCTATTAACTGGCGCGATTCAAATCGTCGCGGGTTATTTGCGCTTGGGCGATTTGATGGGTTTTGTCTCCCGCTCAGTCGTTACCGGTTTTGTAAATGCACTGGCAATTTTAATTTTTATGGCGCAGTTGCCCGAGCTTACCGATGTCACCTGGCATGTGTATGCCATGACCGCTGCGGGGCTCGGCATTATCTATTTGTTTCCCTACATTCCTAAAATCGGAAAAATAATTCCCTCGCCTCTCGTTTGCCTTCTGGTGCTCACTGCGATTGCATTAATTTTCAAAATTGATATTCGCACCGTAGGCGATATGGGTGACCTACCCGATACCTTGCCAATTTTCTTGTGGCCAGAAGTACCGCTCAACCTTGAAACGCTAATGATTATTCTGCCCTACTCGATTCCACTGGCAGCAGTCGGTTTATTGGAATCCATGATGACGGCGACAATTGTGGATGACATGACCGATACCACCAGCGATAAAAATCGCGAGTGTAAAGGCCAGGGTATTGCTAACGTCGCCACCGGCTTACTCGGCGGTATGGCCGGTTGCGCGATGATCGGCCAGTCGGTTATCAACGTAAAGTCCGGCGGCCGCACGCGTTTATCAACATTTCTCGCCGGCGCGCTGCTATTAATCATGGTGGTGTTTTTAAGCGATTGGATTTCTATTATTCCAATGGCGGCATTAGTCGCCGTGATGATTATGGTATCCATTGGCACCTTTAGTTGGGCTTCCATTCGCAATCTAAAAACCCATCCGCTCTCATCTAATATCGTTATGCTCACCACTGTAAGTGTGGTAGTTGCAACTCATAATTTGGCTTATGGTGTATTTATTGGTGTGCTTATGGCCGCTATGTTTTTCGCCAACAAAATTGGCCACTACATGGCAGTCACCTCA
>NZ_DFTS01000031.1:10795-11195 GCF_002383015.1 Idiomarina sp. UBA4206 | reverse complement strand
ACTCAGAGCTTAACGAAGAAAAAACGCAGCGCACTTATCAAGTCTATGGCGAAGTTTTTTTCCGCTCTGCCGATATGTTTGTGCGCGGTTTTGATATGAAAGAAAAACTGCAAAAAGTAATTATCGATTTAACCCACGCGCATTTTTGGGATATCACCTCAGTCGCCGCACTCGACAAAGTCGTACTCAAATTCCGCAAAGAAGGCGTTGAAGTGGATGTAATCAATATGAACAAAGCGACCACCACCATTGTGGATGATTTTGGCGTACATCATAAGCCGGAAGAGATTACTCAGGTGATGGGGCATTAATCTGCATCACTTTTGCTGTCTGCAGGTGAAATTGCTGCCTTGGCAATTTCACCTGCTACACTTTGCAATACCATAATAATCACGCTTCT
>NZ_DFTS01000031.1:8854-10677 GCF_002383015.1 Idiomarina sp. UBA4206 | reverse complement strand
CACGCTTCAGCTTTGCTATGAAAACACCCATCTTCAATATCCACGATTTAATCCTTGTGCTTACCCTCGCCGTTTGTGTCCTGCTGGTGATTTTTCAGTGGGTGCTGTCCAAACAAAAAGCGATTGCCTCGCAATTGTTGTCGGGATTTTTTGTTTGTGTAGGGGCGAGTGCGCTGGGTAATTTGTTGTTATGGAATAACTATATTGGCTTGCACAGTGATGTGGCGAATATGACATTGTCACTAAGTTTGGTGGCGGCGGTTGTGGGTAAAAGTGTTTGCCTGTATTTGTATGTTGTGGCGATTACACGGGCGAATTTTTCACTGCGTGCAAAAGACGGATTGCATCTTCTAAATTTATTGGCCGTTATTGGTTGGGGTTCTGGGGCGATTTGGATAGTGACCGGTTGCGCTTTCAATCTGCGACCCATACTGAAAACTCAGTAATGCTCACCAATTATCTATGGCACTACTTGAAGTTTGTACCGGTAATTTATGCGTTTGCGGCAGCGTTAGAAATCTATCGTTATAAACAACAATTAAAACAATTTTATTCGAGTTTGAGTTTGCAGGGGCCTTATTGGTTATTATTGCTGACGCTGGGTTTTGCACTCAATTGGTTGTGGTCTCTGGTTGTACATCTACTTGGGCAGTCGGTAAGTTTTGCGGTTGCCGATGGCTTTGGTATTTTTGATAATTACATTACGTTTCTATTGGTTAACGCGCTCTTCATCTACAGCTTGTTGTATGCCCATCAGCTACTGGAAACTAAAGCTAAATCGAAAGAAAAAGAAGTCTTTGTCACGGCTGAAGTATCGCCCGATGTAATTGCGCGTATCCGTAACACTATGGAAAAGCAGCAGTTGTATTTAACCCAGAATTTGAATATTGAAGATTTTGCGCGGCAGGTGGGGATTCACTATCGCGAAGTGTCGAGCATTATTAACAAAGAATTTAATACGAATTTTTTTGAATTTGTAAATGAATATCGGGTCAATCGCGCCAAGCAAATGCTGCTTGACCCGCAGTATGCACAGATGACAATTCTGGATATTTTGCTGGAGTCCGGCTTTAACAGTAAGTCGTCATTCCACCGTTTTTTTAAGCGCTATACGGGGATGTCGGCGGCGGAGTTTAGAAAGACTAACCCCCCCATCCCCCCCCCTTGATAAGGGGGGGATGGGGGGGGTAATTTCAGCAGATTATTTAACGCTGCGACCTGCAACGGCCAATCCACCTAATAATACTAACCACACAAAATTCATTGCACCGCCACCACTTGAACCACCGCTTGCCACTTTGGATGTTGCGCTTGATGAAGTGGCTACTGCAGCAGAACTTGCCGCTTCGCTCGCTGCAATACTGCTCGCCGCAACTGAACTTGCTGCAGAACTTGTAACGGTTATTGAACTTGCGCTTGAGCTACTGGTGGGTTCATCGGCAGGAGGTGTACCGCTAAAACCGGTGGCGTTTTCTTTGGTGAGTGCAAGCACCAAAATACCGTTTTTCACCACTACATTTTCCGGTGCAAAATCCACGCGGTTCATGTCAAAGGTCCAATTGGCTTTGCCCCAGCGCGCGCTATCAAAACTGTTGAAATCATCGCGCCAACCGCCTTCAAATGTTTTGGTGGTGGCGTTGTAAGGTTTGTATTCGATGTAATTTATAAATTGATAAACCGGCAGTACAGCATCATCCCATGCACCTACCCACGCCACTGACTCATGGGACCAAAGATTAAAACGCAAACTTTGTGGATTAGTGAGGCTAGTGACTGTGCTGGTGCCAGTAATGCGGCGCACTTCTACGCCGTCCAAATACCAG
>NZ_DFTS01000031.1:7566-8758 GCF_002383015.1 Idiomarina sp. UBA4206 | reverse complement strand
CCAATACATAAGTGTGATACGCGTCGGCGAGTGATGTATTGGCGGTATGAACCTGTTCCGTGTGAATAGTGGGGCGCGAGCTGCCGAGAATAATATTGCTCTGCCATTGTGTTGCATTATTTTTACCGAATACTTCTATATCGATTTCTTCCCAAAACGTATTGCCCACTTCGGAACCATTTTTGTAAGTGAAAAAAGTGGATAACACTCCGCTGGCCTTGGCGACGCGCATGCGCATTTCATAGCGGCCGTATAAGTAGCTATCGCTGGAATAAATTTCTGCGCCTTTGTAAGGCTTGGCAATAGCAAGATGGCTCAGCAATCCCATACTGATCGCTAACAACATACCTAAAATTCGACGCATCAGATTTACCTCATTTACAAAAAACATTGTTAAAAAACAGCAGCAAAAAATAAAAACGGGGGTGCAGGCATTGGGCCCGCAACCCCCAAAGGCTGAAACCCTATTAGATTTTAGTCAGCTTAAGCCAATCAATATTAAAGCCGCCGCTGTTGGCATAAATCGCCAAACTCTGCACCCCGGCGTTCAGATAAATATTGTGGCTGATCGTTTGGTAGTTACCCCAGCCGCCGGTATTGGGTACGCTGATAGTGCCCAGACCTACGCCGTTGCGATCCAAGGTGAACTGCGCGGTGGTAAGCGCCGAGGCAACGCGATACTCCACTTTGTAAGTGCCCGTTTGCGGGATATTCACATTGTTATATTTGAACCACTCACCGGCATCGATATAACCCACGGTGCCGCCGGAGACAGTCACGTTGCCGCCTACTTCGTTAAAACTTTCGGCCTGAATGGTGATAGATGCGGCGGGCGCACTGCTACTGCTGCCACCGCTGGTGTCGCCATCGACGGGTGGTGTACCGCTATAACCGGTTTGACCTTCGCGGGTAAGCGCCAGCACCAGAGTGCCGTTTTTTACCACTACATTATTCGGATCAAAGTCGGCGAGGTTTTCGCCAAAAGTCCAATTGGCTTTGCTCCAGCGGTTGGTATCAAAACTGTTGAAATCATCGCGCCAGCCAGTGCCGAAACTATTGGTTGCGGCGACATAAGGCTTGTACTCAATGTAGTTCACAAATTGGTATACCGGCAGGATGTTGTCATTCCAGGGGCCGACCCACTCGGCGATATTCGCCGCCCAGAGGTTAAAACGCAGATCTTGCGCACTGG
>NZ_DFTS01000031.1:7042-7440 GCF_002383015.1 Idiomarina sp. UBA4206 | reverse complement strand
GCCCCCCGGTAATCCGGCGCGTCTGGGTGCCATCCACATACCAAGCGATGTAATTTGGGGTCCATTCCAGCACATAGGTGTGGTAGCCATCGCCCATAGAAAATGGCGTTGTGTGCACACCTTCGGTTTTGGTGGTGGGGCGATTGGTACCGATAATCACATTACTCTGCCATTGAGTGGCGTTGTTTTTGCCAAAAATCTCTATGTCGATCTCCTCCCAAAAAGTGCCCGGTTGCTCGGAGCCATTTTTGTAAGTGAAGAAAGTGGATAACACCCCGCTACCTTTGGCGACCCGCATACGGATTTCATAGCGGCCATATTTATAGGTTTGTTTGGAGTAGATTTCTGCGGCCTTATAAGGCTTGGCAGTGGCGGGGCTGGTGGCGGTAAAACCGACC
>NZ_DFTS01000031.1:0-6976 GCF_002383015.1 Idiomarina sp. UBA4206 | reverse complement strand
GAGCAGCGAGCGCAAAGAGCACGCCGGTACAGCGATTGAGTTTAAACATAGCGAATACCTTTATCTTATTTATTAGCGGTAATAGTGAAAAACACTTGTGTCTGAGGTAGACAATTGTGTTGTAGCGACTGCGGCCTGCCACCAGCTTATACTCCCCAAATCGCCAAACCCGGTCGCACCAGTTTGAGCAGAAAACCTGAAGTGGTGCGCACTAAACCTGAAATGGCGCGTAGAAAACCTGAAGTGGCACGTAAAGTTTGATATGACATCTGCAACTTTTTGGCTATTAATTCGTAAATTGGATCAAATACACAGAGTAAGGAACAAATCCCGCCGATGACTCCCCCGACTGAAAATCCCGATGATGAATTGATCAACCTCATCGCCCGTTGCGCCCTGCGCGACCAAGCCGCGCTCAAAGCGCTATTTGAGCGAGTTGGACCCTACTTGAATGCGCTCGCTTGGCGCATCCTCAAATCTAAAGAGTTAAGCAATGAGGTGTTACAGGAGGCGTTTTTACAGATTTGGAATAACGCCGCCAGTTACCGCCCGCATCTCGCTAAGCCATTGACCTGGATGGCCAGTAGGACGCGTTATCGAGCGCTGGATAGGCTTGATAAAGAGATGCGAAACAACAGTAATACGCGTGCTATTAATGAAGAGGAAGACTTTCCGGGTGGCGATGAACCTGAACACAGTGTCGGCGCCAGCCAGCTCAGGTTTCATCTGCACCAGTGCCGGACTACCTTGGGCGATAACATTAAACGCAGTATTGAATTGGCCTATTTGCGGGGATACTCGCGTGAAGAAATTGCCCAAACACTATCGACCAATACCAATACTGTTAAATCCTGGCTGCATCGCGGCGCTGAGAGGTTAAGGCTATGTCTGGAAGCCAAATAACAACTGCAAGCCCAAATGAGCCGCAGCTGGCATTTGATTATGTCACTGGTGTCATGCGCGGCGGCGAGCGCAAACGGTTTGCTCAGCGGCTGGTTAACGATCTGGAGTTACGGGCGCAGGTGAATTACTGGGAAGAGGAATTGATGCGATTAAGTGATAGGGAGCAAGCATTAAAACCGGCAGACAATACTTGGGGCAACATCAGCGCGCGCCTTAATCGCACTTCTACGCTGCAACCCGTCTTCTGGTTGCGGTGGTTCTGGCAGGGAGCGAGTGCCTTTAGCCTTGTGGAATTCGCTTTGTTTGTTTGGGTACTGAGCGAGCGCCCTTTGTTGCCCAATGCTGATTATGTAGCAGTACTCACCGATGAACGTGGCGCACCAAGCCTGACGGTGCTTACGGCTGCGGGTGGCGAACAGCTGTGGCTGAAATGGGGTGTAGTAGAGATTGCACCGGACATGGATCTCCAGCTCTGGGCGATATCCAAACGCGATGGACAAATCCGCCCACTGGGTGTGTTTTCTGCAACGGATGCTGTGGACTTATCGCTCAGTGTTGCGCAATTGCGTTTAATTAAGGATGCATCGCATTTGCTTCTGACCGAGGAAGATGTGGGCGGGTCCCCTCTGGACGAACCCAGCGAAATCATTATTGCCAAGGGAGTTTGTGTGTTGCTGGCGACAACAGAAAAATCAATTTAGGGATCTGTTTCACAACAGTCCCTGCACTAGCTCTTATAATGCGCCGCCTCAACTTGCATCTGCCGTAAAAGGCAAATGCAATAAAAGCGGCGCATTTTTTTATGCAAGGAAAGGGGCTGAGCATGATTAAAAAATTATTTTCATTAGCGATTGTCTTGTTCGTATCTGGGCAATCGGCGCAGGCGTTAGATTTAACTTTTGCTGACCACAATTTAACCGACTGTGTGCGGGATATCATCAGTAAAAAACAATGGCAAGCGTTGGACCAAATCACCAGCATTGAATGTCACTCCAAAAAAATTACATCGCTCGCGGGTATAGAGCAGCTGGTAAAACTGCAAAAGTTATCGCTTTATAACAATAATCTCACTCAGGTAGAACTGGGTAATCTTCCCGACTTACGCCATCTTAATCTCGCCAAAAATCAAATTACTCAGATAAGGCTTGCACAGCTGCCCGCATTGGCAGAGCTGTATCTGTTTGGCAATCGGCTGGAACACTTTCGTGTGCAGCAATTGCCTGCACTTAAACTGCTAAAAATTAATGACAATAGAATTTTAACCTTCACCTATCAGGATCTGCCTGCGCTGCAAAAAATCTATATGTTTAACAATCTCATGGAGCATGTGGATATTTACCACCTGCCCGCGATGACTTATATGGATGCACGCCAGAACCCCATGCCCGATCCACTCTATGAAGAGATGGACAAAATAACGGGCGTCACCTTTTTGCATGATGGCAACGCCGAAGATTGGCAATAGTGGCCAACATTAATTCATCAGGAAGAGTAGCAACAATGAAGCAGATTTTTTTACCGGTTTTAATCAGCAGCTTGGTCGCCGCAGATGCGATAGCAGAAACAACACATACATGGGATTGGGGCAGCCGCGTGCGCTATGCCAATGTGGATGCGAATAATAGCGGCCAATCGGCATCGCTCTTATTGCGCGGCAATGTGCAGTCGCAGTGGCATGAAATCTTTGCGACCTTTGTAGAAGTGGATTCAGTGAGCAGCAGGTTTAAAGACGATCACAGTGACGGTGTGCGTTTTAACGGGCAGCCATTGCTGCAGGACCCGCCAGGCACCGAATTTAATCAAGCCTTTGCAATCCTCAATACTGATCAGTTTTTGTTGCACCTTGGGCGTCAGCGTATCAATTTAGACAACCAACGTTTTGTGGGTGGCAATGGTTTTTGGCAAAATGAACAAACCTTTGATGCACTTTTTAGCCAATTTAAATTGGCGAGCAATTCACGTTTTACTTACAGCTACATCGCTAATGCCAATCGCATTTTTGGTGAAGATGCGGATAAAAATAATCCTGGTCGCGGCCCTTTACCGAGTGGCATAACCCCGCCGCGCCCTGCGGCCAATTATGGCGATCACCAACAGCACACACATTTAACGCATGTGGAATGGAATGAGTGGGATTACACCCGCGTGACTGCCTACGCACATCGCATTGACAATCTGGATATGCCCGCAGCGTCTAACGCGACTTACGGTGCAAGTGTTAGTGTGAATTATAAAATTGATCGCGTGAAATACCGTGTGCAATTAGAAGCTGCACAGCAGGATAGATTTAAATTGGGACACGACCATCTGCCTTATTATTTAATTGATGCAGGTGTCGGTGTTGAAACGGTGGAATTTATCGCCCGCTATGAAGTGCTCGGTGAAAGTGACGGAGCAGCATTTATTACCCCACTGGGATCGAACCACAAATTTGAAGGTTGGGCCGGCGTGATTGGCAATACACCCAACACCGGAGTGCGTACTGCATCAATAGGGGTGCTTTGGCGCGCATCGCCAATTCGTTTGGAAACTCACTATTTATTTTTCAAAGATGATGTGCGCGGCCACGCGATAGGCGAGGAGTGGGATTTGGATATTGCGTTCAGGCCTATCCGTAAACACAATTTATCATTGCGGATTGCACACTTTGAACCGGACAATAATTCGGGAGCAATTCGAAAAGTATTTTTGGATTACGCTTACAATTTGTAGCTATTTTGTTTGAATAACCCACCACTCTGTCAGTGGTGGGGTAATTTTTAGTGATTGGTTTTAACGACTAATTGTTGGGTATGAAGCGCATATTGTCGATGGCGAGACCGTGGATTTTAGCACCGTTTATTCCCGATGCTTCTTGTACTAAGAAACGCAAGCTGACCTCGCCGCTAATAGACAGTTTAACCCGACCAAAGCTATATCCATCTTTTTTGTACAGGGTTCCCTGCTGTGCTGCCTGGCCGAGGAAAGAGGGGCCAATGGGGGTGAGTTTGTCGCTAATTTTAAAATCAAACATCAATTGGCCACTTACGCCATTGGGTATTTCCAGGAGCGCCCCGTAGCTGCGCGCGATAAATACATGGATGTCATCGCCTTTGCAGAGTTTAGTATTGGTGTGATACGAGTAACGCCCCGCATCCCCCTCGGTTTTAAGCTGGTTGCCAAGCCCAGCTATGCTACCGCTGAGGGGCGAACAATCACTCAACCGGTCATAAAGGCGCGCCGCATTAAAAGGAATTATTTGTTGGCTATTCTCAAAGTCTTGATAGATAGCGCCCGGAATTTTAGCGTCGTAACTGACTGAGATGTCATCTACTTCAAATGTGCCGGGGAATTGGTATTGGCCGTTAAAATAGCTAATCCGATTTGCGCGCATCATAAAACTAAGGTTGTTCACGTTGGAACTGCTGAGGTTCTCCGTGAACTTTAAAAAGGAATCGCTGGTGCCCGGCGTACTCTGGCCATTGGAGACGGCGCGGGTTAGTACAACACTTTTTGCCGAGTTACGTGCATATAAAGTAAGGTCATTACCAGCGCCACCTGTTCTGTGGGTCAATAACTCTACTTTGTTGATCTTGGGGGCGCGGCTAAAGTCATCCATTTTGGCGAGCACAAAGCCCTGCGTACTGTTAAGCGACTTGCTCTTTAATACACTGCGGCGATTGTTGACGCCGGTAATTGAATCTGCAGTGGTAATGGTTTGGCTGTTGATACCATTGAGCGTGAATATTTCTCCACCCGAGAGCAAGGTTTCCAAATCGAGATTGTTGTGTCCCAAGTGGACATCTTCAAACATCATGCTGTTGGCTTGCAGAGCGCTTTGGAAATCAATTAAATGCGGCATCTTGTAGCAATTGGTATTACCGCTATAACGCTCCATATCATGAGCGACATATTCCATATGACGACGCAAATTGGCGGCATTTACTTCCGCATGGGGCATGTCGCCATCAATACAGGTGTTAACCATTAGGCTGGGGTCTAACACCACGTCAGATGACATATGGCAGCTGCGGCAATAGTTTTTAGTGACTGTGTGATAGAGGTTTTTGTCATTGTCTGAGGTGTTAAAGGGGGCTGGGGTATAAGTGTCAACCATAATTGGGTTGGCATCGGTAATGGCCGGAGTATAGGAGCCCTCCAGATATTGCCATATCTGTTTATTGGCGGCTGAGCCCTGTCCGTAGGTGGCTTTTTCGGCTTTATGAACCAGCTTGTTCATCTGATCTAACACCGGGCGCGCGGCCTCGCGTTTTTCGGCGCTGGCAAATTCAAACGAGAAAGTGTCAAACGGCAAAAAATGGGCGTTGGTGATATTGATTTGATTCGGGTCGTTCGGGTTGGTGAGGGTGCCACCATGACACGCTATACACAGGCCAGGTTGTTCCTGTCCATTGCTGTTATCCAACGCAATTTTTAAGTTGGTAACTAACTTGCCACCATTGCTTTGGGAGTCAAATACAAAAAAACGCACCTTGTTACGCGCTGCATTAGGGTGGTATTCCATGGCCACGGACGCAAATTCTTTGCTAGGGTTGGTGGGTGAGGTCGCGCGCTCCAACTCGGCAAAAGCGTGGGCGGCACCGCCACCAATTTTTCCATAGTTAGACACGAAGCACGCCATGGCGCCAGTGCCACGCGTCGCTTCCAATTGTGGTTGGGCTACGCAATTCATATCGCGCCCCAGACCGAGATCGCCGGAGTTGAAATACTGGGCGTTGAGGGTGTTGCCTGCGGTAAATCCATTGAACTGTTTCCATTTACTCAGGGTAAATGTGGCCGGTGTTTCTCCGCTATAACTTTGGGTAACGACTGCATTCAGATAATTGTTGAGCGCGGTCGTGCCATTGTAGGTATTGTTGGGTAAGTCTCGTTTTAAAAAGGTATTTTGTGGATCATAAAAATCGGCTGAGGCATTAAATGCCAGCAGCGCGCCTGCAAGTAGTAAGGTGTGTTTCAACATGACGTAATCCTTTTTGAAAATAATGTGTAGTAGTAAGTAACTCGCGTAAAAAGCAAAAAATCAGCTAACCCTCACGGTAATGCCGTGAGCGTTAGCTGAAAAAGGGACAACAAAATAAAAGCTGTCTGACGGTAATTTTCCATTTCCGTAATTGTTATTTCCTAGTAGCCATAACCCGCAGATGAACTGCTGTAGGTGTATGAAGAGGCCGTGGATGAAGATGCTGGCGCTGAACTGCTAGCTGCTTTTACTGCGGTGGTCGCCAGTGACCAGTTGGTAATTTCGCCCTTGATTTCGCCTGCGGCATTATCGCCAGCGTAGAAGTACAAAGGATGGCCGTTATACGCCCATTGCTTACTGCTATCGCTGCGTGTGATCACCGAAAAATCGCCCGCGCTTTGCGCTTCGGCGGCTGCGTACAAGGGTGGCCAGTTACCGATACACGTAGCGCCACAATTGCTTTGGTCGGCGGTGTCTTTGGCGAAGGTATAAAGAGTGAAACCGGATTTACTTTGATCCGCCATCCCCTGGCTGTTGAGGAGATAACCTTTTCCAATCAAAAACTCGCCCTTGGCTGCATCATTCTGCAGGCTCACCGGAATCGGGCGCGCTAGCTGCCAGTTGGACAGTGCCTTGCCGTTGGTTTGGCCGGCGGCAGTGTCACTTTTGAAAAAATACAGCGGCATGCCATGGTAAGCCCATTGGCGGCTGGTGGTGGTAGACCCCAAACTGCGTTCGATAATCGAGTAGGGATGGTTGGCCTCGTCATTGGCACCAGCGAGCAGCGGTGGCCAGTTGGCCAGACAAGTACCGGAGCAATTAGATACACCCTTGCCGTCCTTGGCGAAGGTGTAGAGTGCGAATCCATCGCGATCATTCCATTGTTCCTTGAAACTGGTGTTACCTGAATCTTCGGGTAGTGCTAATACAACTTCATCTTTGGCGACCAGATAGTTGCCATCGGTGTTATTTACCGCAGTATCTACCCATGCTACCGGTGGCATGGCTGCCGCGCTGGATGCGATAGAGCTTGAAGAGAATGAACTGGAAAGTGATGAGTTGACTAAACTGGAACTGCTGCTGGCTGGTGCGATAGAACTGCTGCTAGCGGGC
>NZ_DFTS01000014.1:121960-122248 GCF_002383015.1 Idiomarina sp. UBA4206 | reverse complement strand
GGACACACCACTGCAAAAAATTGCCGTACTCGCGCAAGAAATGGATATGTCGGTGCAAATCCATCTGCACGAAACAGAGCTTGAGGTGGAAGAATCACTTAAGCAATATGGCAAGCGCCCAACCCAGCGCTTGATGGAGTTAGGTTTACTTTCGCCCCTGACCCAATGTGTCCATATGACACAAATTAACGAGACCGATATCGCGCTGTTGCAACAAACCGGCGCGCATGTTGTGCACTGCCCGGAATCCAATTTGAAATTAGCGAGCGGATTTTGCCCCGTTGATAA
>NZ_DFTS01000014.1:118905-121801 GCF_002383015.1 Idiomarina sp. UBA4206 | reverse complement strand
GGCACTGACGGTGCCGCCAGCAATAATGATTTGGATTTATTCAGCGAATTAAAAACCGCCGCATTGCTTGCCAAAGCGGTCGCCGGTGATGCCGCCGCACTTGATGCCCACGCTGCACTGCGTATGGCAACACTCAATGGCGCCAAAGCCTTGGGCATGGAAGAAAAAATCGGCAGCCTTGAAGTGGGTAAATTTGCCGACATGACCGCTATTGATTTAAGCGGGCTCGGAACACAACCTTTATACAATCCTGCATCACAACTGGTGTACACCCATTCCGGTCAAGGGGTAAGCCATGTATGGGTGCAAGGCAAAGCGCTGCTCGTTAATCGCCAATTGCAAACCCTGGATGAGCGCGAAATTTTAGGTAAAGCCAATTGGTGGCGGAAACAAATCGCCACTCACTAAATTTATAAAGCGGAAACATATTATGGCCAATGTCGATACTGCCGAAATTGCAAAATTTGAAGCCCTCGCCAGCCGTTGGTGGGATAAAAATAGCGAATTTAAACCGCTGCACGACATAAACCCATTGCGCGCTAATTTTATTGATGAGCGCTCACCGGTAGCGCAGAAAAAAATTATCGACGTAGGTTGCGGTGGCGGCATTCTGGCTGAATCACTCGCGCAGCGCGGCGCAATAATGACCGGAATCGATATGGGCGAAGCGCCTTTAGCGGTTGCACGCCTGCACGCACTGGAGAGCGGCGTTGAATTGACCTACGAACAAATCACCGCAGAAGATAAAGCCACACAAATGCCTGGCGAATTTGATGTAGTTACCTGTATGGAAATGCTGGAACACGTACCCGATCCCTCATCGGTTGTGCGCGCTTGCGCCGCGTTGGTAAAAGACGGCGGCGATGTATATTTTTCTACTATTAATCGCGGCCCAAAGGCCTATGCTTTTGCGATCCTCGGCGCTGAATATATTTTGAAATTGCTGCCCAAAGGCACGCACGATTACAGTAAATTTATTCGCCCATCGGAATTGGCGCAATGGCTGCGCGCCGCAGGCCTAGAACTGCAAACCATCACTGGCATGACTTACAACCCGCTTACCAAACATTACAAGCTCAACCCCAATGATGTGAGCGTTAATTATCTTTTACATGCAAAAAAGGTCGGCAATTAATGGCTAAACCTATTCGCGCCGTTATGTTTGACTTGGATGGCACCCTACTGGATACCGCGCCCGATTTTGTCGTAGTAGTAAATCAACTACTGAGTGAACAAGCGCGCCCTGCACTCGCAGCAGAAATCATCCGCGCTGGCGTCTCTAACGGCTCAAAAGCATTAATCAAACTCGCGTTTTCGCTCGATGAAAGCCACGAACAATTTGAGCCACTGCGCCAACGCTTATTGGAATTGTATTTAGCGCACATCGCAGTTCACACCGTACTTTTTCCTGGAATTGATAAACTGCTGGGCAAATTAGCCGATCACAATATCGCCTGGGGAATTGCCACTAATAAACCGGCTACCTACACATTACCTTTAATGGCCGCATTGAATATTCAACCTGCGCCACTCAGTGTAATTTGCCCAGACCATGTTGCGCGCAGCAAACCCGATCCAGAATCTTTATTTTTGGCGGGAACACAATTGGGGTGCTTGCCCGAAGAAATTATTTACATCGGCGATCACAAGCGCGATATCGATTGCGGTAAAGGTGCCGGCAGTATCACGATTGCCGCCGCTTATGGTTATGTTGATGCAGGTGATGACCCAGCAAATTGGAATGCCGACTACTGCGTAAACCACGCCGATGAAATTTGGCCCATTATCGAACGACACCTGTAAAACCCTGCGATTTTTAAATCGCCACCTTATTGAAGATAGGCTTATGCAAATACCTTCCGATTACACTATTAAACCCGAAGCACTGAGCGGAAAAATTATTCTTGTCACCGGCGCAGGCGCAGGCATAGGTAAAACTGCCGCAACTACGTTTGCCGCCTGCGGTGCTACGGTAATCCTCTGTGGCCGCACCATGGCAAAACTGGAACAGGTTTACGATGAGATTGAAGCAGCGGGCCACCCGCAACCTGCAATTTTTCCCATCAATTTTGAAAGCGCAGTAGAAAAAGATTACGACGATATGTGCAATGCGCTGGAAGATACATTCGGGCGTTTGGATGGCATTCTATTTAATGCCGCTGACTTGGGCGAACGCACTCCGCTCAGCAATTATTCGGTTAGCGCTTGGCTGCGCTGCATGCAAGTGAATGTAAATTCACCATTTATGATGACTCAGGCTTTGCTGCCACTACTGGAGCGCGCCGAACATGGAAGTATCCTATTCACCAGCTCCAGTGTTGCATTCAAAGGCCGCGCCTTTTGGGGTGCTTATGCGGCATCCAAGGCAGCGCAAGAAAATTTTATGCAGACACTGCATGATGAATTGGAAGGTGCAACCCGCATCCGCGCAAATAGCATTAATCCAGGTGCAACTCGCACGGCGATGCGTGCATCAGCTTATCCTGCGGAAGACCCAGAAACCGTAAAAACGCCAGCAGAATTGATGTCTGCTTATGTCTACCTGTTAAGCGATGACTCTGCCGGCATTAGCGGACAATCGTTTCATTACCAGCAGTAAATTGACATCAATAAAAAAGGAGATCGATTGATCTCCTTTTTTAGTTTTATTGTGTAAGGACAACATATCAACAAGCATTAATCATCTGAAATTTCAATCGTTGGCATAGCTTGGCTGGCATTATGTTGCTGGATATTCGCCACCAGTTTGCGTGCAATTGCACGGTATTTTTGGCTGACCGCTGATTCAGGATCTGCCGCAACAGAAGGTTTTCCCTGGTCCGCGTCGGCGCGAATAGACAAATCTAACGGCAGAGAACCAAGCAATTCAGTTTGATAATCCCGCGCGATACGCTCG
>NZ_DFTS01000014.1:117190-118788 GCF_002383015.1 Idiomarina sp. UBA4206 | reverse complement strand
TGTCCTCACCAAAAATATGCTCTTCATGGCCGCAATTAGAGCAGGTGTGCATTGCCATATTTTCAATCACACCCAAAATAGGCACATTCACTTTACGGAACATTTCTATGCCTTTTTTGGCATCCAGCAAGGCGATGTCTTGCGGTGTAGTGACAATCACAGCGCCAGTTACCGGTACTTTTTGTGCAAGCGTGATCTGAATATCACCGGTGCCGGGCGGCATATCGATAATTAAATAATCCAGATTATCCCAGCGGGTTTGCATCAACAATTGCTGCAGCGCACCTGTCGCCATAGGGCCACGCCACAACATCGGTGTATCTTCGGTAACCAGATACCCCATAGAAATCGATTGGATGCCGTAAGCATTGATCGGCAACATTTGCTGTTTGCCTTGCTCACCAACTATCTCTGGTCGACGCTGCCCTACACCCAACATTTGCGGCTGGCTGGGGCCGTAAATATCCGCATCCAAAATACCCACACGCGCACCTTCTGCGGCCAAGGCCAAAGCAAGATTCACCGCCGTAGTAGACTTACCTACACCACCCTTACCCGATGCCACCGCAATAATATTTTTTACCTGCGGAATCGCTTGGGAATGTGCCGCACTTTGAGTTGTTGCCATAAATTAGACCTCTACCAAAAACGATCGAACAGCACTTTTTGAGCTGATGCAAATTGGCTGCACCCTAACAAAAAAGGGTGCCAAATGGCACCCTTTTTTACTGCTAACGAACTTGTCATCAACAGGATTATTACTGGTTAAGTTAGTTCACTTCAGCTAACTCTTCCAGATTGTCACGATCATGTTGGTGATCTTTAGCCAGCAACATATAAACCGATGGTAAAACAAACAAGGTAAAGAAGGTACCCACCGTCATACCTAATACCAATACAATACCAATCGCATTACGCGCTTCCGCACCTGCGCCAGCAGCAAATATCAATGGCGTGTGACCGGCAATTGTCGCCACACTGGTCATCATTACCGGACGCAAACGCAATGAAGACGCCTCTCGGATTGCATCCAATTTTGCCATGCCTTCTTCCTGTAACTTATTGGCAAACTCGACCACCAATATACCGTTACGAGCAATCAAGCCCATTAAGGTTACCAAGCCCACCTGTGAATAAATATTCAAAGTCGTGGTAAATCCATTGGTGAAGAATGGAATCGGCATTGGTATTTTCAAGAAAGTAAATAATAAAGCGCCAAACATCGCCAAAGGTACTGAACCCGCCAAAATAACCAGCGGATCACGGAAGCTGTTGTACTGTGCCGACAACACCAAAAAGATCATCACAATTGCCATCAAGAAAGCCGGTAAAAATGTATTGCCTTCACGAATCAACTGCCGCGATTCACCGGTGTAATCAATAGTGTAACTTTTCGGCAGAATTTTACGCGCTTCAGCTTCAACATGCGCCAAAGCTTGCCCCAAAGGGGCGCCGGTAACACCACTGATTTTCACCGCATTAAGCTGTTGCATACGATTAATCGTGCGCGGCTCAGTAGAGTGACTAATGCTGGCAACCTGATCCAGACGAATCAGATTGTTATTCGGGCCAGTGACATACAGACTCGCCAAATCATG
>NZ_DFTS01000014.1:102174-117057 GCF_002383015.1 Idiomarina sp. UBA4206 | reverse complement strand
CCCGCCATATTGAAACGATTGACATAACCGCCACCCAACAAGGTTCCAACATCGTTAGTCACCGTTTGTAAATTCAATCCCAGATCGGCCACTTTTTCGCGATCAATACTGAGCTTGTAATCCGGCTGATCCACTTTTACATCCAATGTTTGGAAATAAAACATACCGGACTCCACCATGATCTCTTGCACCTTCAAAGCGTAATCATAAATCTCTTTGATATCAGCGGTAGATGCCAAAACTATTTCAACCGGAAACTGACCACCACCAGGCAACGCAGGTGGCGTAATGGGCAAAATTCTTACGCCAGCAATTGCCGATAATTTCTGCTGCACTTCCGGCATAATCTCAAATACATCGCGATCACGTTCTTCCCAAGGTTTGGTCACCATGCCGGAAAAACCGCCGGTTGGAAACGTCAACTGAAAGGTAAAGTCAGTCTCTGGAACACTCATAAAAACTTCGTTGACTTGTTTACCGTAATGCGATGCCTGATCAACAGTAGAATTCGCTTGCGAATCCACTATGCCGAAAATAACCCCCTGATCTTCAGTGGGCGCCAACTCTTTTGCAGAAAAAAGGTACAGCGGAAAACACAAGGCAGTAATAACAATCCAAAAAATATAAACACCGATGCGATTTTGTAAACTTGCAGCCAAATTGCGGCCATACCACTCACGGAACTTTTCAAAAGGTTTTTCCAGTGGTGCTTTTAAACCAGTGTGAGGTTTCAGCATACGCGAACCTAACATGGGTGACAGGGTAATCGCGACAACAGCTGAGATAGTCACCGCACCAGCAAGAGTAATCGCAAATTCACGGAACAAAGATCCAATCAAACCACCTTGTAAACCGATGGGAATATAAACAGAAGCCAAGGTTACTGTCATTGCCAAAATCGGCCCAGCTAATTCGCGTGCTGATACAATTGCCGCCCGATAAGGTTTCATCCCATCCTGAATGTGGCGCTCGATGTTCTCCACCATAACGATAGCATCGTCCACTACCAAACCAACACAAAGAACAATTGAAAGCAGTGTTAGCAAATTGAGCGAGAAGCCGCATAACTGCATAATAAATAGCGCGCCCACCAGTGAAAGTGGAATCGCCAACACCGGAATAATGACCGAACGACTAAAGCCAAGAAACAAGAAAATAACGATCACAATAATCAACAAGGTTTCTGTCAATGTTTTAATGACTTCATTAATTGCTGCATCGATATATTCAGTTGAATCATAGGCAACCGTGCCCGACAACCCTGTTGGCAATTCGGCTTTTATTGCCTCCATTTCTTTATTTACAGCCTTCATTACATCCAATGCATTGGCATTAGGTGCAACCCAAACCCCCATAAATACCGCGGTATCACCTGAGTAGTTAACCACCGTATCGTAGTTCTCTGCGCCCAAAGCAACATCTGCAATATCGCTTAAGCGAATAATGCCGTCGGCAGAATTGCTGATAACCAGTTGTTTAAATTCATCAACACTTTTTAAATCAGTATCTGCACGCAAATTCACTTGCGTATAGGTGCCGCGTGTTTGCCCTACCGCTGCTTGTACGTTATTCGCGGCTAAGGCTGCGCGCACTTGTACTGGCGTTACGTTTAACGCAGCCATGCGTTCAGGCTTAAGCCAGATCCGCATCGCAAACGTTCTGCCGCCCAACACATCGGCTTTCTGTACACCGGCAATAGCGGTTAAACGCGGCTGAATTGAGCGGGTTAAAAAATCAGTAATTTGGTTTTGCTCAAGAATTTCCGAACTGAAACTCAAATAGGCCGCTGCAAATTGTGAATCAGCAGCTTCAATACGAATCGCCGGAACTTCTGCCTCCGGAGGCAAGTCACCGCGCACTTGATTCACCTTGGCCGAAATTTCAGTCATGGCGCTGAGCGGATCATAGTTCAAACGTAAGTGCGCAGTGACGGTAGACATGCCCATTGCACTTTGTGATTCGATGTAATCAATACCACCGGCAGATGCAATCGCACGCTCAATCGGAGTGGTGATAAATCCGCGCACCAGTTCTGCATTTGCACCGACATAAACGGTATTAATGATAATGACGGAGATGTCACTGCGCGGATATTGGCGCACAGTCAGGTTGGAGCCTGCCTGTATACCCAAAATTAAAATAAGCAGGCTTACCACTATGGCAAGTACCGGCCGCTTGATAAAAATATCAGTAAATTTCATAAGTTAGGCTCATGGGCTTTTAGGCTTATGGAGTAAATCGCTGGGGTATTTGTGCGCGCAACAACTTTGAGCTCGCATATAACTAATAACTAGCTGTCAGCAGGTGTTGGTTCGAGTTTAAATTCCGGAGTTGGCAAGGTACCTATGGTTACCGCTTGGCCATTTAATAATTTAAATGCACCCGCACTGGCAACAACATCGCCCTCTTTTAAGCCATCAACAATTTCTACGAAGTCGCCGCGAGCTTTACCTAAACGCACAAACTGTTGCCGCGCTTTAAATGTGCCTGCTTTTTCGCCCTCTTCGATAATAAAAACCGTATCACCAAAAGGTGCATAAATCACTGCAGTACTGGGTACTGCCAAGACGTCTTGCGGATTAGACAAAGTCACTTTGGTTTCAACCGCCATTCCAGGGATCAACTGACTTTTTTCATTTTGCAGATAAGATTGCACTATAGCATTGCGTGTTACGGGACTGATTTCCGCACCTATCGCTGTGATTTCACCACTGATAGTCGCATCTGAACCATCGCCAACATTAACTTCTACAGATAAGCCACGAGTCATTTTCACCAACCAAAATTGTGGTACCGGAAAATTGACGCGAACACTATTAGTCGCCTGCAAAGACACGATTTCGCCGCCCACTTGCAAGTCTTCACCCAAATCCACTTTACGAATCCCCAAACGGCCACCAAAAGGAGCACGCACGACCTTTTTCTCCAAAGTGGTTTTAAGGTCGTTCACATCACCTTGCGCAGACTCCATTTGTTGCACGGCGGTATCAAGCTCACTTTGCGAAACAGTATTCCGCTGACGCAGGGCAACCAACCGTTCATGATTGGATTTAGCCAAACGCAAACGCGCTTCAGCAGCACTTAATTGAGCCTGTTCGTTACCTGACTCTTGCACCAGAATCACCGTGCCTTTCTTAACTTGCTCGCCTGACTTAAAGCGAATCTCCTTCACTTTGCCAGCAACTTCAGCAGTAATCACAATACCTTCAGAGGCTTCTACAGTACCCATTGCGGTGTAACTATTCGGCCATTGCTGAATTACCGTCGTGAAGGTACTTACCGTTTCGGAAGGAGGAGGCGTACTCTCCTGAGCCTGCCCCATAGCAGCAAATTGCGTCAGCTTGATTACAACAACAATCGTCACAATTCCTATAAGGCTTGCCACAGCAATACCGATTGATTTCACATTGTTCATAAATGAAGAGCCATTGAGAGGAGAAAAAGAAATTACGACCAGAACTGCACAAGACATGCGGAGGGAGGCGATAAATCGACGGTATCCCAACCATTAACTTCGGCATTTTTCAGCCGGAGAATTGTTGCACAGCCACTGATTAAAACTAAAACCAACAAATGTCACAAAATGTAAAGGCAATCCGCGCAATCTAGTCGGCAAGGAACCCTTGCCGACCATTTGGTCGGTTAGCAGATACTAGCCCTTTTTCATGACAGATCCAAGAAATTGTTGGACTTAACAACAATTCATGACATTCATCATTCAAACTGACGGGAATTATGCACAAAGATGGGACAGGAACTGTCAGCAGCTATAATTTTTCGATCGATTCAGGAGAACCAATAAACGTAAGAGCGCCCCTTAACGTGTAATGACGTGGGAATTCCGATATCCCTTGTTCAATCGACTCATAAGCAGTGCCGATCCGATAGACATCTCCTGTTATTCTGCGCAACATGTCAGATAAAGATCTATAACGGTCGAGCGAATGTTCAACAACATCGCCTTCAATTTGCACCACATTTGAACAATCAAGCATCGCAGGCCGCCCATCCATTAGCATCCAGACACCAACAGCCTTAATCTGGATACGAACCAAATCGGATTGATATTTTTGGATAGAATCCGCTTTAGGAATAAATTGACGAAACCGGTGTCCAGCAGAAAAACAAGACGATGCTCTAAACTTTACACCAATCACTCCAGCCAGTGACAAGTGACGCTGGATTAATTGAGTTTTATTAAAGCCAACATAGGGGTCGGGATAAAAAATTAATGTGTGGGTAGCCATAAAAACATCCTTGCCATTTGTGTTGAATAAATCCGTCCGTGATTAACTGGATTCAATCAAAGATCCAGCCAAAAATCAATAAGCCAAATCAGCTGAGAATATTGATAAATCTGGTACGATTTGCCCCCTACCGATTGACTCAAGGATTATCTATGACCTGGGCACCCCACGTAACCGTTGCCACCATTGTTGAACGCGACAACCCCTTTTTAATGGTGTACGAAGAAGCCGATGGCAAAAAAGTGTACAACCAACCTGCCGGTCACTTAGACCCTAACGAAACACTGCAAGCAGCGGCGATTCGCGAAACATTGGAAGAAACGGGTTGGACAGTGAAATTAACCGGGGCTGTAGGGGTAAATTTATATACCGCTCCCAGCAATGGAATCACCTACTTTCGCACCACATTCATTGCCGAAGCGGTTAGTCATGATGCTGAGCGCGCGCTGGATACAGGCATTATCGAAGCAGTTTGGCTTACTTATGATGAGCTACTTGCCCGCAAAGACGAATTGCGCAGCCCGATGACACTGCAAATCATTGATGAATATCGCGCTGGGCGCCGCTTTCCCCTCGGCGTTGTTGGATGATCTTGTTGGCTAAGGTGGCAGTGAAGGGCTTGGGCAGGTAAAATGCCCGCCTTTCCCTTTCCTTGCAGTTGCTCCTTATGTCTGATGTTATTCCCGCTGTTACCTCGGGCCAAAAAGTGATCGTTGGAATGTCCGGCGGTGTCGATTCTTCAGTCTCTGCCCTGCTCCTGAAACAACAGGGTTATCAGGTCGAAGGCCTGTTTATGAAAAACTGGGAAGAAGATGATACTGACGAATACTGCGCTGCATCCGAAGATTTAGCCGATGCCGAAAAGGTTTGCGAAACACTCGGCATAGAGCTGCACACAATCAATTTTGCCGCAGAGTACTGGGACAACGTGTTCGAGTACTTTTTGGAAGAATACAAAGCCGGGCGAACACCGAACCCGGATATCATGTGTAACAAAGAAATTAAATTTAAGGCCTTTCTGGAATTTGCCGCAGAAGCATTAAATGCCGATTACATTGCGACCGGACATTATGTGCGTCGTCAGCAGAACGACGGAAAGTGGGAAATGCTGCGCGGTTTAGACAGTAATAAAGACCAAAGCTACTTCCTTTATACGCTAAGCCATGAGCATATTGCACAAACTTTGTTTCCGGTTGGCGAGCTGGAGAAATCAGAAGTTCGGAGAATTGCAGAAGAGCAAGGCCTTGTTACAGCGGATAAAAAAGACTCTACAGGTATTTGCTTTATTGGCGAGCGCAAATTTAAAGACTTTCTCCAGCAGTACCTGCCGGCAAAGCCCGGCCCCATTGAGTCTGTCGATGGCGAACAGTTAGGTGAACATGAAGGTTTGATGTACCACACTCTGGGTCAGCGTAAAGGCTTACACATTGGCGGAATGGCCGACACCTCCGGCGAGCCCTGGTACGTTGTCGATAAAGACGTAGAGAGAAATGTGCTTATTGTTGCGCAGGGAAAAAATCATCCCCGCCTCTATTCTCAGGGGCTTATTGCCGGGCAACTGCACTGGGTGAGTCGTACCACACCATTAAAGGCTTTCGATTGTACGGTTAAAACGCGCTATCGCCAGCAGGATATACCGTGCAGGGTTACTCCGCTTGATAACGGCGACTTTCAGGTTCAGTTTAAAGAGCCTGTTGCAGCGGTAACGCCAGGACAATCCGCAGTATTCTACAGCGACGACATTTGTTTAGGTGGCGGCATTATTGAACAGCGCATTACCGATTTTGAGGTCAAGCTATGAATGAGTGGCAGCAGCGAGTAATTGCTTTAGCTGGTATGTCGTTAAGTGCTATGGCCGTGCAGAAGCTGGCTCGCAGTGGAGAACTTTACCCTGAGTCTATTACCAACACTTTGGTCCACAGTCTTCTGCAACAAAACCCTGACAACATCGAAGATATTTACGGCGGTCTGGAGAATATTCAGCCAGGCATTCAGGCATTTATTCGTCAGGCCGGAAATAATAAAAATAAAGATCTAGAGGTCACCCGCTATTTAGTCGGATTGATCCACCTGTCCCGGCGCTTACTTAAGCAGCCCGACGTACTTAATTTACTGGGTGAACGTATCGCTCAGGTAAAACGTCAGAAAGAAGAATTTGAATTTGAAGATTATCGCGTACAGCAAAGTTTTGCGGGGATTTACCGCGAGTTGATAAGTCCTCTGGGACAGCCTATTCGAATTAATGGAAACCCGGAGTTTTTGAAGCGGGACTCAAATCAGCACCATATTAGAACCTTGTTGCTGGCCGGCATTCGTAGTGCCGTGCTTTGGCAGCAAGTAGGCGGCAAACGTCGTCATTTCGTATTTTCAAGAAAGAAAATGTTAGATACAGCGCAGCAATTGTTGCATGTCGCATAAAAGATTAATGACTTAATTAACTCTCGGAGAGCCAGTTTATGTTGCCCTTTTCTTCACTAACCGCAGTGTCACCTGTCGATGGACGATACGCTTCAAAAGCAGAAATGTTACGTCCTATTTTCAGCGAGTACGGACTGATTAAATTTCGTGTCACTGTTGAGGTTCGTTGGTTGCAGTTATTAGCCGAAGTCGATGGCATTAAAGAAGTGCCGGCATTAAGTGAAGAAGCGACACAAATACTGAACGCCATTGTTGAAAACTTCTCAGTAGAAGACGCTGAACGCATAAAGACCATTGAGCGCACAACCAATCACGACGTGAAAGCGGTTGAATACTTCCTGAAAGAAAAAGTCGCTAATAACGAAGAACTGAATAAAGTATCCGAATTCATCCACTTTGCCTGTACTTCAGAGGACATTAACAACCTTTCTCATGGCTTAATGCTGAACACAGCTCGTGACGAAGTATTAGTACCGATGATGCAGGAATTAGTTGATCGGGTTAAAGAGCTGGCGAAAGAACACAAAGCCGTTCCTATGATGGCCCGTACGCACGGCCAACCGGCAACGCCAACCACAATGGGCAAAGAGTTTGCGAACGTTGCTGTGCGTCTACAACGTCAGCTGACGCAGCTTAAAGCTGTAGATGTCATGGGTAAAATCAACGGTGCTGTCGGTAACTATAACGCGCACCTTGCGGCCTACCCTAATGTGGACTGGCATCAAATCTCAGAGCAATTTGTTACGTCACTCGGTTTAAGCTGGAACGCGTACACGACTCAAATTGAGCCTCATGACTATGTTGCAGAATACTTTGACGCACTGGCTCGCTTTAATACAGTACTCATCGATTTTGATCGTGATGTCTGGGGTTATATTGCTTTGAATCACTTTAAACAGCGTACTGTTGAAGGTGAAGTTGGCTCTTCAACGATGCCTCATAAAGTGAACCCTATCGACTTTGAAAACTCCGAGGGCAACCTGGGTATTGCTAATGCGGTTATGCAACATTTGGCTCAGAAGCTGCCTATTTCCCGCTGGCAACGTGATCTGACTGATTCTACCGTTTTACGTAATTTAGGTGTAGGTGTTGCGCATGCCGTTATTGCATTTCAGGCAACGTTAAAAGGTTTGAGTAAGCTGGAAGTTAATGAAGCCCGTCTGGCAGCTGAGCTTGATGAAAATTGGGAATTGATGGCGGAACCGGTGCAAACCGTTATGCGCCGATACGGTGTTGAAAAGCCGTACGAAAAGCTTAAAACCTTAACTCGCGGAAAACGCATTACCAGCGATGATCTTGCGAAATTTATTGACTCTTTAGACGTGCCAGATGCTGCTAAAGATGAAATGAAAGCTTTAACACCAGCTAACTATATTGGCCGCGCAACTCAGTTTGTTGATGATCTTGTATGAAATTAGCTTTTGATAAAGACGATTTTTTAAAAAACTACTGGCAGAAAAAGCCTTGTCTTATTCGACAAGGCTTTGCTGATTTTACGGACCCTGTCAGCCCTGAAATTCTAGCTGGACTGGCCATGGAAGAAGGCGCCGACTCCCGGGTTATTGAGTCACAGGCAGATACAGAATCTGGCTGGTTGGTTACTCATGGCCCGTTTGAAGAATACGAGCAGTTTGGTGAGAGCCACTGGACCTTATTGGTTCAATCAGTAAATGAGTGGCTGCCAGACGTTGGCGAATTGATAACGCCTTTCCGTTTTCTTCCGGATTGGCGCATAGACGATGTCATGGTCAGTTTCTCATGCGAAAACGGTGGTGTTGGTCCGCACTTGGATCAGTATGACGTTTTTATCATACAGGGAGCCGGTTCCCGACACTGGCGCGTTGGTGAGCGACAATCAATGCGGGAGTGTCAGCCAGCAGCCGACCTTTGCCAGGTAGAAGGTGAGTTTAAAGCCGTTATTGATGAGCACCTGAAAGCCGGTGACGTTTTATATATTCCCGCGGGCTGTCCGCATGATGGTGTTGCCTTAGAGCCTTCGCTCAACTACTCGGTTGGGTTCCGGGCGCCGTCAAAAGCAGAGTTATTATTGCAGCTGGGCGATATTGCCATGCAACAGGAGTCCCTTCAGGAACGATACCAGGATCCAGAAATTGGCAGCGACGATATTTCCTGGGAAATTGAAGAAAAGCAATTAGCCGCCTTAAAAGGTTTTTTGAAAGAAGCCCTTGAGAGTGACGAAACAGACAGGTTACTGGCGAGAATTGTATCGCAGTCAAAACGCCCTCTTCCCGAGCCAGAATTGCCAACAACAGCAGCGCAAGTGCCAGACTTATTGGCGCAACCGAATGCATTCATTGAGAAAGCGTCCGGTGCCCGTTTCTTAAAACTGAGTAAGACCGAGTTTTATGGCAATGGGGAAGCTTTTACGGTAATCCCGGAAGCTTTACCCACAGCAGAATGGCTGGCACAACTGCAAGGCTCAAAATCCGCATCGGAGCTTTCGAAACGAGTAAATTCTACGCCACAAGCTGAGCTAGTTGCTGAAATGATAAATCAGGGAATTATCTATTTATACATTGAAGAATTCTGAGCGATTCTGTGTAAACAAGAGTTGATAAACACCCGTTTGAATTGCTGAATTTATTCACTTAATAAAGTAGCGCGAGCCCTATCTAAATGGTAATGTTCGCGCAATTTTTGAAGCAATGAGGAATTGAAATTCATGTCTCTATACGAGCATCCCGAATTCGATCATCACGAGCAAGTTGTCTTTTGTCATGATCAGGAATCAGGCCTAAAAGCCATTATTGCAATTCATGACACAACTTTAGGTCCAAGCCTTGGTGGTACCCGTTTGTGGAACTACGCTTCATCGGCCGAAGCTTTAACCGATGTGCTGCGCTTGTCGCGCGGTATGACTTATAAAAGTGCTATGGCCGGCTTACCTCTGGGTGGCGGTAAAGCGGTTATTATTGGTGACGCCAAGAAAATTAAAAGCGAAGAGCTTTTCCGCGCATACGGTCGTTTTATCGAGTCATTGAGCGGCCGTTATATTACTGCAGAAGATGTGAACATTCGTACCGAAGACATCGACATGGTTGCGAAAGAAACCAGTCATGTTGCCGGAACCGCTGATAAAGCTGGCGACCCTTCACCTCATACTGCATTGGGCACTTATCTGGGTCTTAAAGCTGCGGCAAAACACAAGTTAGGCAGTGAAGATCTTAAAGGTGTAAAAATAGCGGTTCAGGGCCTTGGTTCTGTTGGTTATGACTTTGCTAAGTACTGCGCAGAAGACGGTGCAGAGCTTATCGTTACAGACATTAACGAAGAAGCTATAGAGCGTGCCGTTAAAGAACTCGGCGCGAAAGCTGTTGGTTTGGATGAAATCTACAGTGTTGATGCTGACGTCTATGCGCCATGTGCGCTGGGTGCAACCATCAATGACGAAACGTTAAAACAACTTAAAGTTAAAATCATTGCCGGAAGCGCCAATAACCAGTTAGCGAACCCTAAACACGATCAAGCAGTAAAAGATATGGGTATTCTTTACGCACCTGATTACGTGATTAATGCCGGTGGTGTCATTCATGTGTGTTCAGAAGCCGCTAATATGAGCTTAGAGGAAACTGATAAACGTGTTCGTGGTATTTACGACACTCTGGATCAGCTTTTTGCTCGTGCAAACGACGAAGACCGCCCTACCGGTGCAGTTGCTGATCAAATGGCACGTGAAATTATAGCTAAAGGTAAGCAGTAAACGTTGCTGCAAATAAAAAGCCTGATTTAACTCAGGCTTTGTAAGATGATTTCAAGCGGGTGTTTCACCCGCTTTTTTTCTATCCGTTTTATTTGAGACCGGCATGAGAACCCGGTTACCAGCACACCGCTGCTGCCGTATTGCTGAACTGCCTGCTGCCACCCCATTTCATAAAGGCCGAAGCTGTCACTCTGGTTCTGTTTTTCGTGACCAAAAGTTCCCGCCATACCACAACAACCAACATTAACGATATCCAGTGTTAACCCTAATTTACTGAACAATTCTTGCCATTGTTGCGCCGACTCTGGAACAAAGCTTTGCTCTGTACAGTGCAACAGCAGTCCATAATTGCTGGTGCTGGCTGGCCCGGCTTTCTCAAAGTTTAGCGTGCTTAACCATTCAACTACGGTCATTACCTCAACCTCTGGCAACTGACCTCCGTTTGATTTTCGGTATTCATCTCTGAATATCAAAGCCGTAGAGCTGTCTGGCCCAATCAGTGGAATTCCTGCATCGGAAAGCGGTTTCAATTGCTCAGTAACTTTAGTCGCCGTTTTGTCGAAATCACCAAGGAAACCTTTGACATGCTGTGCTTTACCATGCCCTATAAAAGGCAGTAAAACCGGAGTAAAACCGAGCTTCTTAATGAGTAGCCCCAGCTTTAATACAAAGTCAGCCTCATAGAATGTGGTAAAAGGATCCTGCGCAATAACAACCGCCTGTTCGCGTTCTCTTTCAGTTAAACTCAGAACTTGTTCTGTTGTTAGCTCAACGAGGCCGTGACGCTTCCATGCAGTTCTCAAATTGGGCGTTGAAAATAAAGGGGTATCGACATAACCCACACCGTATTTAAGAATAACCCGGCTTATAGGGTTATTAATCAGCAAATTACTCAAAACAGGGAACTGACTTGCAAGAGGCGCCGTTTTTTCTATGCCCTTTACTAAGTAGTCCTTTAATGGACGAGCGTATTTACTGTAATAATGATCGTAAAAACGCGCACGAAATGTTGGGACATCGACATTAACCGGACACTGATTCGTACAGGCTTTGCACGCCAGACATTTATCCATCGACTGTTTTACTTCATGACTAAAATCGCTTCGCCCTGTAAGTCGGTTTAGCTGGCGTTTAGCAAAGCTTACCGGCTGAGGCCTTTGAGTGGCGTCATAACCCGCGTTATGGGTCAACCGTAACCATTCGCGCAGAAGCCCTGCCCGACCTTTAGGAGAATAACGACGGTCCCGTGTGACTTTATACGAGGGGCACATAGCGGACTTGGGGTCATAATTGAAACACAAGCCATTACCGTTACAGTCCATTGCATTTTTGTAGCTGTTTCTGGTTGCTATTGGAATCTGCCTGTCAAAAAAGCCTCGTTTTACTGCGTCAACAGAGACTAATTGCGCATCCGTATTCAGAGGCGTGCAAATTTTCCCGGGGTTCAATTGGTTAAACGGGTCAAAACTCGCCTTAATTTTCTGCAATTCTTTATAAAGGTGCTCTCCAAAAAAAGCGGGGGCGTATTCGGAGCGATAACCTTTTCCGTGCTCGCCCCACATGAGTCCGCCATACTTCTGGGTTAATTCTGCCACCTGGTCACTAATTTCTCTAAGCAGGATTTCATCGTCCGGCTCACACATGTCCAGGGCTGGCCGTACGTGTAAAACACCGGCGTCTGCATGCCCGAACATTCCGTAGTGCAGGCCTTTAGCATCTAATAGCGCCCTAAACTCATTAATAAAGTCAGCCAGTTTTTCAGGAGGAACCGCCGTGTCTTCGGCAAAAGCAACGGGTTTACGTCGGCCTTTTGTCGCACCTAATAAACCCACCGACTTTTTACGCATAGCATAAATCAGCTGTATACTCGGCAGGTCATCGCAAATTTGATAACCAATAACACCTTTGTTGTCTTTGCTTTTAATCAGTTTATCCAGACGTTTGGTTAACGAACCGACCTTCTCGTCTATTTCCTCTTGATCAAGCCCGGTAAACTCAACCATGTTGATACCGTCCATCCGCTGACCTTCAACATCGGAAAGTAAAGGTTCAACCGACTTCCAAATGATATCCTCACGAGCAAGATCAAGCACCGTACTGTCAACGGTTTCTACTGAAGTTGCTTTAGCTTCCACTAAGAAAGGAGAATTCTCTAGTGCAGACTGAAAGTTTGAATATTTAACATTAACCAGCACTCTGTGCTTAGGAATGGGAGTGATATTCAGCTTAGCTTCGCTGACAAAGCCTAAGGTCCCTTCCGAGCCTGCGATGACTCGAGAAACATCAATTTTTTGATCTCCAGGGTCATAGGCATGCTTTAAATCGTAGCCGGTCAGGAACCGGTTTAAAGGCGGAAACTTTTCACGAATATGAGTTTCTTCACCAACACAGGTGTCTATCACCTGGCGGTAAATGCGAGCTATTCGATTGTCCTGGCGAGCGATACTTTCCGCTTGCTCTAGCGAAACCGGACCGCTGTCTAGTACATGCCCATCAAGTAATACGGTTTTCAGGCCAAGAATATGATCACTGGTTTTACCGTAAACTAACGAGCCCTGACCTGAGGCGTCGGTATTAATCATGCCACCCAGAGTCGCGCGATTGCTGGTAGAAAGGTCAGGTGAAAAAAAGTAGCCCTGAGGACGTAAAATATCGTTGAGTTTATCTTTAACCACACCAGCCTGAACTTTAACCCAACCTTCCTTCGGGTTAACTTCAAGCACTTTATTCATGTGTCGGCTTAGATCAACCACAACACCTGAGGTTAATGACTGTCCATTAGTGCCGGTTCCGCCGCCTCGGGGAGAGAACTGCACACTGCTGTTACTCTCCTCACCAGCAAGCTTCATTAATAAAACAAGGTCGGCATGATGCAGTGGGTACAACACTGCCTGAGGCAGACTTTGATAAACGCTGTTATCCGTAGCCGCAATTAAACGGCCAGAGTAACTGACATCAATTTCACCAGCGAACCCCGACTCTTTTAACTGCTCTATAAAGTGCCGGTAGTTCTCTGGTAAAGCGTTTTCAGCAGCAACCTTGGGTAATACTGTCATTTTTACAGGTGGTCCGCCAAGTACATCCATGTCTCAATAACGGTATCCGGGTTCAGTGATACCGAATCGATCCCCTGTTCTACCAACCAGGCGGCAAAGTCAGGATGATCTGATGGTCCCTGACCACAAATACCGACGTATTTACCGCGCTTCTTGGCCGTTTGAATGGCCATTGCCAGCAGCTTTTTCACCGCTTCGTTACGCTCATCAAATAAATGTGCGATAACGCCGGAATCACGATCCAAACCTAAAGTTAACTGGGTTAAGTCGTTAGAACCAATTGAGAAACCGTCGAAGATGTCGAGGAATTCGTCTGCCAACAGAGCGTTAGAAGGCAGTTCGCACATCATAATTACGCGTAAACCATTTTCGCCCTGAACCAGTCCCTGTTCGGCCAGAAGTTCAATAACCTTGCGACCTTCTTCAAGAGTTCTGACAAATGGGATCATGATTTCGATATTGGTCAGACCCATATCGTTACGAACGCGTTTAATTGCTTCACACTCCAGTGCAAAGCAGTCGCGGAATTCTTCAGAGATATAACGAGATGCACCACGGAAACCCAGCATTGGGTTTTCTTCGCCAGGCTCATACTGCTTTCCGCCGATAAGGTTGGCGTATTCGTTCGACTTAAAGTCAGACATACGCACAATGACGCGTTCTGGTGAGAATGCGGCACCTAAGGTAGAAATGCCTTCAGCTAAACGTGCTACGTAGTATTCGCGAGGGCTGCTGTAGCCGGCCATCATACTATCAATCGTTTTCTTCAGCTCATCACTTTGCTGCTCGTAATTTAGCAAGGCTTTAGGGTGAACGCCTATCATTCGGTTAATAATAAACTCCAGGCGAGCCAGGCCAATACCGGCATGGGGCAAGCTGGCAAAATCGAACGCTCTGTCGGGGCNNTCGGGGTTGCCCACGTTCATCATAATTTTTAAGGGTAGATCTGGCATAGCATCAATTTGTGACTCAGTGATATCAAAGTCCAGTTCGCCCTGGTAGATATAACCTGTGTCGCCTTCAGCACAAGAAACCGTAACCGCTTGTCCATTACTGATATGGTCAGTTGCATCACCGCAACCAACAACCGCCGGAATGCCAAGTTCACGGGCTATAATAGCGGCGTGACAAGTACGGCCACCACGGTTAGTCACAATGGCAGCAGCGCGCTTCATAATCGGTTCCCAGTCAGGGTCAGTCATATCGGTTACTAATACGTCGCCCGGCTGGACT
The DNA here is from genome assembly GCF_002383015.1 of Idiomarina sp. UBA4206. NCBI lineage: Bacteria > Pseudomonadati > Pseudomonadota > Gammaproteobacteria > Alteromonadales > Idiomarinaceae > Idiomarina > Idiomarina sp. UBA4206. The sequence goes on along the minus strand of NZ_DFTS01000014.1, from coordinate 102,382 downwards.
TTATCCATTTCACTGATGTCATTCAGAACACGAGCAACACCACGGCCAATACGCTGGCCAATAGCACGCCCAGTACAGACAACGTCACTTTTGGCTTTTAGTGCAAAGCGTTCAATAGCTTGCCCTTTTTGGTTTGACTGAACCGTTTCGGGGCGTGCCTGAACAATATAAAGTTTGCCGTCAATGCCGTCTTTTGCCCACTCGATGT
>NZ_DFTS01000014.1:101725-102006 GCF_002383015.1 Idiomarina sp. UBA4206 | reverse complement strand
AAATCTTCAACTTCTTCATCGGTTATCGAGAAGGTCAGACTTTTCGACTTTTCGATGTCTTCAATTATTGTCTGCTTTCCATGCTCTCTGTCGTCAGAGAAAATCATCTGGATTTTTTTGCTGCCGAGCGTTCTACGCAGTACTGAAGGACGCCCTGCTTTTAACGTTGGCTTATGTACGTAGAATTCGTCCGGATTAACCGCGCCTTGTACGACCATCTCACCAAGACCGAAAGATGAGGTAATGAAAACAACATCGTCAAAGCCTGATTCAGTGTCAAT
>NZ_DFTS01000014.1:98183-101619 GCF_002383015.1 Idiomarina sp. UBA4206 | reverse complement strand
TCAAAGCCTGATTCAGTGTCAATACTGAACATAACACCGGAAGACGCGATATCACTGCGTACCATTCGTTGTATACCTGCTGACAAAGCAACACCGCGGTGGTCGTAGCCCTGATGAACACGGTATGAAATAGCGCGATCGTTAAACAAAGAGGCGAATACGTGCTTAATAGCTTCCATAACGCTACCCAGACCACGTACGTTCAGGAAGGTTTCCTGCTGGCCGGCAAACGAGGCATCCGGCATGTCTTCAGCCGTTGCGGAGCTGCGTACCGCAAAACTAAATTCATCGTTATTTTCGCTAAGTTCGGAAAAAGCGTCCTTTATGGCAGCTTCAAATTCCGGTTGGAACGGCGTATCGATGATCCACTGACGAATTTCCTTACCAGCCTTTGCTAAGGCCTGAACATCGTCAACATCAAGTGTGTCGAGCAAATCGTGAATACGATCGTTTAAGCCGCTTTGCTCCAGAAACTGGTTATAGGCGTCTGCCGTTGTCGCAAAACCGCCGGGAACTTCAACCCCTGCTCCGGCTAAGTTACTGATCATTTCACCCAGTGAGGCATTTTTACCACCGACTCGGTTTACGTCCTGCATTCCCAGATGTTGGTACCAAACTACGTATTCTTGCACGTCACAATCCTTAATTGATTTTTTCGGCATGGAAGTGACTACTATTTTACACGCTGCGGCCCAACAAGTTAATATCGAACCTTCAATCGCTTAAAAAGAGATCCGCCTGTGCGCTATGCGTTTTACATTTCTGACGGTACGGCACTGACCGCCGAGGCCTTTGGTCACGCGCTTTTATCGATGTTCCCTGTCACTTTTGAACACAAAACATTGCCTTTTATCGATAATCAGAAAAAAGCCGATGAAGTGTGTAAAACAATAAAAAAGGCCGTTTTAGACAGTGGCGAGCCTCCTTTAATCTTCCATACTTTCGTAAATGAGAAGCTGAAAGCCAAGATCACCGACTGTGGCGGCATATGTTATGACTTTCTGGATCATTTCATCGCGCCAGTAGAAAAGGAGCTGGGAGTTAAAGCTCAACCTAAAACGCATCGTACCCATGGCGTACATAAAAACTACAACTTTCGAATAGATGCGATTAATTATGCTCTGGATAACGATGACGGGAAGCGCCTGAATCAACTGGATAAAGCCGATTTGATTTTAATTGGGGTGTCTCGTACGGGGAAAACACCAACCAGCTTATACCTTGCCATGCAGTATGGTATTAAGGTTGCGAACTATCCGTTGACCGATGATGATGATTTTGAACGGTTACAATTACCTAAAGAACTGAAGCTGCATCGTCATAAGCTATTTGGTTTAACCCTCTCTTCACAACGGCTACATGAAATAAGAAGTCAACGACGAGAAGGCAGTCAGTACGCCTCAATGGCTCAATGCCGATTTGAACTTGCAGAAGTGGAAAGGCTTTATAGCCGCGAGGCCATACCCTTTATTAATTCAACGCACTATTCCGTGGAAGAAATTGCGGCAAAAATTCTGGCTAAAACAAACTTAGAGCGGCATCGCTATTAATGCCGCCCTATTCTTTTTGTGACAATGAAACTAGTTAGCGTTGGTGCTTTCAAAAATTTTGTCTGCTGACGCTGCGACAAAGCCGGTATACAGCTTGCCGTTTTCAATTTCGTAGCGCTTAGCAAACTCATAGAAGCAGCTGGGGATCTCAGCAGTCTTGTCAGAAAACTCAACCGGGTGGCGATCGGCCATGGTTGATGACTGTTCCAGGTAAACTTCCGGAGAACCTTTAATTTCGCCACCAGAGTCATTCAGTTTGAAGCCATTGTCTTTCAACTTCTGGTTCACTTGTTCAAGAGACCCATATCCGGGCAGTTGATTCACACTGACCGTGAAGTGGTTGGCGCAATAACCAAACGCTGCCATCCAGGCTGCGTACTCACTTTCTTCTAACAAAGCCTGATAATCAGCGTGGCTGACTTTCCAATGCGTCCCTGAGTACAAGAAGTCTGACTTTTTCGTGTCTTCAACTGACACTTGAGCCACCATGTCTTTCACTTTCTTTTGCAGCTCTTCTGAGAATTCAGCAGTCATCAACTCGCTGATAAACACTTTTGGTAGTTCAGGGTCTTCATGCTCAAAATGTTTTGCACGAAGCTTCTTCGCTTCAAAGTGATAATCACCACCTTCTTTATAGCCCAAGTCTAAAAAGTGCTGAGCCAATACTTCTAAGCCTACCGGACTGATATCGAAGGTACGAAAGGCAACGTGATCATTCACTATAGGATGCCCTTCTCCTAAAATTTGATGAACCTTCTTTGCTGAAGGTGTCCGTGATAAATAATCTTGCCACAAGTTTTCAAATAACACTTCTACCTGTTGCGACATACAACAATATACCTCTTAAATAATCGGTTAAAGGAGACTATCAGCCCTCGCCGTTGCGGGCTGCTTTTAATGACTCGGCGACTAAGAACGCCAATTCTAACACTTGATCAGCGTTCAGTCGCGGATCGCATTGTGTGCGATAACGGCTGGATAAATCCGCTTCACTGATACGGTAAGCGCCACCGGTACATTCGGTAACATCCTCACCTGTCATTTCTAAGTGAATACCACCAGGGTAAGTGCCTTCCGCCTGATGAATGGCAAAGAAATGTCTTAATTCTTTATGTATGGCGTCAAAATTACGAGTTTTCAGACCATTATCCGCTTTAATGGTATTGCCGTGCATTGGGTCACTGGACCACACTACGTTTCGGCCTTCCTGCTTAACCCGACGTACCAGTTCCGGCAGCTTATTGGCCAGATTGTCAGCCCCCATACGGGTAATAAGCGTTAAACGACCAGGCTCGTTATCAGGGTTCAGTATGTCGAGTAGTGCAATAAGCTCGTCGGCTGGCATGGTTGGGCCTACTTTCACACCAATCGGGTTATGAATACCGCGCATAAACTCAACATGGGCTTGATCCAGCTTGCGGGTACGCTCACCAATCCAGACCATGTGCGCAGAACAGTCATACGGAAGCCCTGTTAAGGTGTCTGTGCGGGTCAAAGCTTGCTCGTAAGGCAATAATAAAGCCTCATGAGAGGTGAAGAGTGACGTCTCATGAATGGTTGCGTTGTTATCTGCGTTTATTCCCAACACTTCCATAAAACGCAAAGCAGACTGTATTTCTTCGGCAATTTGTTGGTAGCGTTCTTTTAACGGGTTTGACGCGAGAAAACTTAAGTTCCACTTGTGCACTTTATGTAAGTTGGCCAAACCACCCTGTGCAAATGCACGAAGTAAGTTTAAAGTTGCTGCAGAATGGTGATATGCCTTAAGCATACGTTCAGGGTCGGGTTGACGAGCGGCGTCGACAAACTCTGGTCCGTTAATGATATCGCCACGATAGCTGGGCAAACTTAGATCACCGACAGTTTCAAAGTCACTTGAGCGCGGT
>NZ_DFTS01000014.1:76902-97974 GCF_002383015.1 Idiomarina sp. UBA4206 | reverse complement strand
ACTTTAAAGGTGTCACGAATTTTAGGGGCGTTAAAATCACTAAAAGATTCTGCGCAGTCACCACCCTGTAACAGGAAGCCTTCTCCTTCACAGACATTCTTAAGCTGGTTTCTTAGCGCCCGTATTTCTTCAGCGAATACAAGAGGCGGAAACTGACTAAGCTGCTGTTCTACAGCGTGTAATTGCGACGGATCTGAGTATTTCGGCTGTTGTTCAATTGGCTTATCGCGCCAACTGCGCGCACTCCACTGGGCCATAACAAAAATTTATCCGTTTTATCGGTGAGTAAGAACTAAGAATGTACCGCTGTATCCCTTGAAAAGCAACGACTAACGCCGCTGCTCAAGAGCATGAATGCGCTCATCCAAAGGCGGATGACTCATAAACAATTTCGATATGGTCGAGCGTTTACCATTAATACCGAACGCCAGCATGGTACCGTCAAGCTGAGACTCCTTGCCTTGTTGCAAGCGACGTAAAGCAGCAATCATCTTTTGTTTACCAACTAAGTCCGCAGAGCCGGCATCGGCTCTGAACTCACGCTGACGCGAGAACCACATAACAATAGTGCTGGCTAATACCCCAAAGACAATTTCAAGAAGCATAACAACGCCATAATAAGCAAAGCCGCCACCTCGTTGATTATCACCACCACGCATTAGTGCACTGGCAATAATTCTGGCAAAAAACATCACGAACGTATTTATTACGCCCTGAATTAACGTCAGCGTTACCATATCGCCGTTAGCAATGTGACTCACTTCGTGTGCCAGAACTGCCTCAACTTCATCAGCATTCATGTTTTGTAATAAGCCCGTGCTAACCGCAACTAAAGAAGCCTTCTTACTGCGCCCTGTAGCAAAAGCATTAGGTTCCGGAGATTGATAAACCGCGACTTGAGGCATAGGAAGTCCGGCTTTTTGTGCCTGCTGTTGTACTGTGCGAAGCAGCCATTCTTCAGACTGATTCTGCGGTTGCTCGATAACCCGGGCTCCGGTTGAGCGCAAGGCCATCCAACGTGATATCCAAAGCGATACGAAAGCACCACCAAAGCCAAACAAAGCACAAAAAACTAATAGTCCGACTGACCCCTGAGCATCAATGCCGGTTGCTGCAATCACAATGTTAAAGACCACACTAACTACCAGTAAAATGGCCAGGTTAGTGGCTAAAAACAGCAAAATTCTTTTCATTTTTCGTACTCCGAGGGAACTTGATCTACTAAGTTATGTGGGGTTGTTTCGTCAAATTTCAATCTTATTTGTGGAAATAAACAGTCAAATCTTTTCCCGACCACGTTGGTACGTAAGGTATATATGCCAGCTCCTTAGTGCCGAGCAACTCGCGCAACGAGGCTAGATTTTCCTCTTGTCTTGGCATCGGTTCTGGGCCCGTTTGTACAGCTATCCATCCAACAACGTCACAGCCTTCCTGTCGTATTGACTGAAGGCTAAGCAAAGCATGATTCAGGCAGCCCAGTTTTAATCCAACCACCAAAATGACTCGGGCATTGATATCTTTTACAACCTCGGGCATACGTAGTCCCGGGGCCAGAGGTAATTGCCACCCCCCTGCGCCTTCTATCACCAGACTGTCAATCGGTTGCTGACGAAACCACTCAACGGCAGTCATTAATTTTTCTTTCTCTATTACAACACCGTTATCAGTAGCTGCGATATGTGGCGCAATAGCAGCCTCAAAAGTATAAGGATTAACCCGGTCATAATCGAAGGCTGTATTACTGTGTTGCATTAAATTCAAAGCATCCTCATTCACTAACTGACCGTTTTGCCAGTAACAACCCGAAGCTACCGGCTTCATGACGGCGACATTTTTTTCTCGCTTAACTAAGCTTTGAACAAAAGCACATGCAGCAACGGTTTTTCCTGTGTCGGTGTCCGTTCCTGTAATAAAGTAAGTGTTCATATTAACCTAAACTCAATGTTACTTAACTAACCTGATATTAAGAACCGACCATTCAAGTGGCAGTCCCTCTGTTGTTCTATAGCTTTCAAATGCATCTTCAAGCTGTTGTAAGCGCCCCCTGGTCATCAAACCGGAGGTATTCGTGCGTCTGACATAATTGGCACCAACGCCTTTAATACTTCCCATAAGCTCACGTGAACTAGCAAAGTATTGAATGTGTTTTTCCAGTTTAAAGTCGGCAGACTCCCAGTTAAACAAACGCACTTCACGCTCTACCTTCTCCGGAGAATGAAATGTCTGAGTGTGTTGCCTGTCATCAACTGCATTCCAACTCTTAATAAATGAACTGAAAGTCCCTTCCACAACGGTATTAATCGTTGCAACACCGCCAGGCTTTAGAACTCGGTAAGCCTCGCCCATGGCTTTCTCTAAATGATGTACCCATTGCACTGATAAATTAGCAAAAAGCCAGTCAACGGAATGAGCACTGACCGGCAGAGCTTCCCATTCACCATTCAGCCAAACCTGATTTGGGTAGTTGTTTGCTGCCGTCGCCAGCATCGCCGGGGCAATATCAACACCCATATAGCATTCGGTTCGGGGTAATAGATGAGCGGTGGTTGACGCAGGCCCGCATCCGACATCCAGCAAAATCTCAGCACTATTCGGCCCGAGTTTCAACAGACTGTCCGCAGTCAGCCGCTGGATATCGGCATGCTGATGATAGTGCCTAGCGGCTTTGTTGAACTGACGCGCAACAGCTTGCTGAAAATTCATAGGCTTCATAGATTGTCGCGGATCCTGTCTACAACTTGCCAAAAGGTCTCAAGAGCTACCTGTGGCATATTGGAAGTTAAACTGAAGCGAATACGGGAAGTCCCAACCGGCACCGTTGGTGGGCGAATTACGCTGCATAGGTAACCGTTAGTCTGTAACTGCTTAGACATAGCCAGAGCTTCGGTATCGGAGTCAAATAGCCAGGTCTGTATTGCGGTATTGGAATCAATTATTTTTAAGTTGCGTTGCTTCATTTGCTCACGAAAGTACTGAATACGGTGAGCTAGCTGTTCGCGTCTTTCATCGCCTTCTGCGCTTCGTACAATTTCGATTGAAGACTTTATTGCCGCAGCCTGTGCCGGCGGCATAGCGGTCGAATAGATATAGTCGCGACAAAATTGAATCAAGCTTTCAATCTCATCGTCTTTGGCGCAGACAAATGCCCCACCAACACCCAGAGCTTTACCAAAGGTTCCGGTCAGCACATCGACAGTATCTGAACCTGAACTTGTTGACCCTCTTCCTTCAGAACCGTAAGCACCGAGCCCGTGCGCATCATCCAACATTACTTTTATGTCAAACTGTTGCTTTAAGGAAGCCATTAGCTTCAAGTCACAGGCGTCACCATCCATACTGAATACGCCTTCAGTAACCAACCAGTCACCGGCATTTGCTTTATCAACGACGGGCAAAGGTTGATTGTGGGGGTAACGTTTAAACTGCGCTTCACTATGCTGCATACCGTCAATAATTGAGGCGTGAACCAGCTTGTCTGCAAAGACCTTTTGTTGCTTATCTACCAGGGTTGTCAGTACGCCATGATTCGCAGCAAAACCCGAGTTAAACAGCAAAGCTCTGGGTTTTCCCAACCAGTCAGCCAGCAGCTCTTCGAGTTCCTGATGAGCACCGCTGTAGCCACTGAGTAAAGGCGAACCTGTACTGCCAACACCCCAGATATCAACAGCCTGCTTAAAGGCTTGTCTGATGTTCCGATGCAGGCTTAGGCCAAGATAATCATTGGTGCTAAAATTTAGCTTCCACTGTGCGTCAGAGCTGCGCACTTTCCGAACACGAAAAAGCGAAGAACCTTTTCGCTCTCTCAGACGGCGTTGATATACGGACACGGCCTTTTCCACTATGAAGCGTCGTAATAGCGCACAGGGTTTTGCTGTTCCTGAATAGCGTCCTCTATTACTGCAGTATGGACTTCGTCACCGTATCCATCACGTTGTTCCGGTGTTATTCCCAGACGTTCAAACAATCGCAAATCAGCATCTGCTTCAGGGTTTGACGTTGTCAGTAACTTTTCGCCATAGAATATTGAGTTGGCACCAGCGAGAAAACACAACGCCTGCATTTCGTCGTTCATGTCTTCGCGACCAGCTGACAAGCGAACGTGCGAAGCCGGCATTAGAATACGCGCAACAGCGACCGTTCGTACAAACTCAAAGTTATCTAAGTCTTCCAGCTTGGCAAATGGTGTACCTTCAACTTTTACCAGCATATTAATGGGAACACTTTCAGGGTGTTTTGGTAAGTTAGCCAACTGTACTAATAAAGACGCACGATCGGTCACACTCTCACCCATACCAACAATACCGCCTGCGCAGACTTTCATACCTGCGTCGCGAACATTATTCAGGGTATTCAGGCGATCCTGATAGGTTCTGGTCGTAATGATGTCACCGTAAAACTCTGGTGAGGTATCCAAATTGTGATTGTAATAATCGAGCCCCGCCTGCTGCAGCATTTTCGCCTGTTCATTGCTTAGCATGCCAAGTGTCATGCAACTTTCTAGGCCTAATGCTTTGACGCCTTTGATCATTTCAATAACGTAAGGCATATCGCGGTCTTTCGGGTTACGCCATGCGGCGCCCATACAAAAACGACTGGCACCCTTTTCTTTCGCAGCCTGAGCTTCTGCCAACACACTTTCTACAGCCATCAAGCGCTCACGATCCAGCCCCGTATGATAATGCGCGCTTTGCGGGCAGTATTTGCAGTCTTCGGGGCACGCACCGGTTTTAATCGATAGTAAGGTACTGACCTGAACTTCGTTCGGATTAAAGTGCTGGCGATGCACGGTTTGTGCTTCAAAAACTAAATCATTCAATGGTTTTTGTAACAGCTCCTGAACCTCTTCAATGGTCCAGTCATTGCGAACTTGTGACATGGTAAATCTCATATACTTGGCAAATTATGGTCGACTAGAATAATTCAGCTCGATACACTGTCAATATACTTTGAATTATATACTTTACAACAGATTAATTTATGAGCATAAGCGATATTGAGTTTGATCGACAGCATATCTGGCACCCCTACACTTCTATGCTTAACCCGTTACCCGCTTATAAAGTGGAGTCTGCGAAAGGTTGCTCGCTCACTTTTGAAAATGGAGCCCAGGTAATTGACGGTATGTCGTCCTGGTGGGCTGTGATTCATGGGTACCGTAACTCTCGCTTAGACTCAGTGGCACACCGTCAAATCGACAAAATGAGCCACGTTATGTTTGGCGGTATCACACATCAGCCCGCGATTGATCTCGCTAAACAGCTTGTTGATTTGACGCCTGATGAACTGGAGCGAGTATTCATTGCCGACTCCGGCTCTGTAAGTGTTGAAGTCGCGATAAAAATGGCTCTGCAGTTTTGGCTGGCTCAGGAGCGCCCGGAAAAGCATCGCCTGCTGACAGTAAAAGGTGGATACCACGGCGACACCTTTAAAGCGATGTCAGTTTGTGACCCCGTCAACGGCATGCATCATCTGTTTAATAAAGCAATTAACTCACAGCTTTTTGCGGATGCGCCAACATTAACCCCCAATGACGAATGGACAGACGACGCAGGTCAGCAGCTTCGACTTTGGTTTGAACAGTTTCATGGTGAGCTTGCGGCGGTCATACTTGAGCCTATTGTTCAGGGCGCAGGCGGTATGCGGTTTTACCACCCGGAATACCTTAGGCTTATACGCAAACTCTGTGATGACTTCAATGTACTGCTCATTGCCGATGAAATTGCTACCGGCTTTGGTCGCACCGGTAAGTTGTTCGCCTGTGAACACGCCGATGTGACTCCTGATATCCTTTGTGTGGGTAAAGCTCTTACCGGTGGCTACATGACATTAGCTGCTACGTTAACCACGAAAAAGGTAGCAGAAACTATTGGTCAGGGGCCCGGGGGCGGTGCTTTGATGCATGGACCTACTTTTATGGGCAATCCCTTAGCATGCGCGGTTGCAGCAGAATCATTGGCAATTATTGCTGAAGGTAACTGGCAACAACAAGTCAAAAAAATAGAGAAACAATTAAAAAAGGAACTTCTTCCGTTAGGAGAATATAAATCAGTAAAAGACGCTCGTGTATTTGGAGCTATTGGCGTACTGGAAATGGAACAGCCTATTGACGTAGCCAGTGCACAAAAGCGGTTTATTGAATTAGGTGTCTGGATTCGGCCTTTTGGCCGTTTGCTCTACATTATGCCGCCTTATGTGATTACTGCGGAAGAGCTCAGTAAGCTTACATATGCGATGAAAGACTATGTCGAAAACCAGGACAACGGCCAGGTTTAGAAGCCAAAGAAATAAAGCGATAAGCCACCTAAGCAACTCATGATTAATATCATAATATTAATCCATAAATGCTGCTTGTCCTGGCGAAAAAGAACGTAATTAAGAACAAAGCTCAGCAGACTAACAAGCAGCCCAACGACTAAAAGAATGACGAATAAGTCACCTAAAGTAATGTGCCAATAGTCACGTACCGAAATGCCGAAAATTTCGGTTAGAATGGTATTGCGTTCAGGCTTCGCATAATTAAAAACAATGGCAGCAACCACAAAGATAAGCCAGCCAAAAATGGACAGCCATCCCAAAACACGGGACCAAAATGGTACTCGCTTTAAATCCGCTAAGGATCCCCTTTTCATAATTTTTCTCTCTGTTCTCAGGGGTTATACTTGAGTCTGCGCCAAACCGAGGTAACATAGCAACCTTTCTATAGCAAAATAGTGTAAATTTCGGAGAAAACCAACTCATGTCGTATGCTTCTGTAGTGGATGTTCTGGCAGGAAAAATCGCTGTCGATGAAACCGTCACAGTCCGGGGCTGGGTGCGCACTCGCCGTGACTCAAAAGCCGGTATTTCCTTTATTAACCTGCACGATGGCTCATGTTTTGATACCATTCAGGCCGTTGTTCCGGCAGAACTCCCCAATTACAGTAACGAAGTTCAGAAGCTGACCACCGGTTGTTCTGTTGCTATTACGGGTGTTGTTGTTCCCTCTCAGGGCAAAGGCCAGTCATTTGAACTGCAGGCAACCAAAGTTCACGTTTATGGCTGGGTTGAAGATCCAGACACCTACCCTATGTCGCCAAAGCGTCATAGCATGGAGTATTTACGCGAATACGCTCACCTGCGTCCCCGTACAAACATTACTGGTGCCGTTATGCGTGTTCGTAATGCGTTATCTCAGGCGGTTCATCGCTTCTTTCACGAGCAGGGGTATCTTTGGGTAAGTACGCCTATCATCACCACCTCCGATTGCGAAGGTGCCGGTGAGATGTTCCGTGTTTCAACGCTCGATATGCTGAATGTTCCAAAAACCGACAAAGGTGAAGTCGACTTTTCAGAAGACTTTTTTGGTAAAGAAGCTTTTCTGACCGTTTCAGGTCAACTAAACGTTGAGTCTTATGCCTGTTCGTTGTCTAAAGTCTACACCTTTGGGCCGACGTTCCGCGCCGAAAACTCAAACACCAGCCGTCACTTGTCTGAATTTTGGATGGTTGAGCCAGAGTTAGCGTTTGCAACATTAGACGACATAGCAGGCTTAGCAGAAGCTATGTTGAAATATGTCTTTAAAGCCATACTTGAAGAACGTCCGGACGACATGGCGTTCTTTGCCGAGCGCATTAACCCGGACGCTATCAGCCGTTTGGAAGCCATAGTTAATAATGATTTCGTGCATATGGATTACACCGATGCCATCGAAATACTGAAAAACTGCGACAAAAAGTTTGAGTATCCGGTTGAATGGGGTGTGGATTTACAGTCAGAGCACGAGCGCTATTTAGCCGAAGAACATGTGGGTGCACCGATTATTCTGAAAAACTACCCGCGTGATATTAAAGCCTTTTATATGCGTCAGAACGAAGATGGCAAAACCGTTGCTGCAATGGACGTTCTGGCTCCGGGTATTGGTGAGATCATCGGTGGCTCTGCGCGTGAAGAGCGTCTTGACGTTCTTGACCAGCGAATTGAAGAAATGAACCTGCCGAAGGAAGAATACGGTTTCTACCGAGATTTGCGCCGTTACGGTACTGTTCCTCACGCAGGCTTTGGACTGGGCTTTGAACGCTTAGTCGCTTACGTCACCGGTGTGCAAAACATTCGTGACGTGATTCCATTCCCACGAGCTCCGAAAAGTGCTGAATTTTAATCCAGCACCAGGTCGTTGCCGTTTATAAAGAACGGTGACGGATCTTTTTGCGGTTTTACTGGCGTAGGGACAGCAGGCGTCCCTACGTACAGAAAGCCAACTATGGCATCATCTACTGATAACCCTAACTGCTCCTTGATAAAGTCATCCTCAGCCATCCATCCCGTCCGCCAAATTGCTCCAATACCTTGAGCAAACGCCGCTTGCTGCATACCGTGAGTCGCGCAGGCTACTGTACAAAGTTGTTCGTCACGCGGGACTTTTTTATGGTCCTGAAGCCGTAAACACGAAGCTATCACTAAAGGCGCACGAAAAGGCAACTGCCCTGCTTGCTCGACGACCGTTTCAGAAAAATCGTTAAGCCGGGCCGCCTGCTGGTAAACATCCGCAAGAACTTGCCTTTCTTTGCCTTGAAATAAAATAAATTGATAAGGTGCTAGCCCCATGTGATCAGGTGCTCGCACGGCTGCTGCCTGAATTAATTCGAGCTGTTCTTGTGTAGGTCCCGGTTCGTTTAAACGCGGCATAGAGGAACGAGTTGTTAGTAATTCTTCCGCTTTCATACATCAACCTTTTTCAATGTGTAACGCTTAGTTACATTCTCTGACTAGTCTGTCGCTCAGACATTCGATATGCTAAGGCCAATTTAAATTAGCAAATGAGAATTAACTATGCGTTCAGTCGGGTCAATCTTCAGTTATTTGTGGAAAATAATCAACGGTACTCGCAAGTTCATTTTGAACCTTGTGTTTTTTATTATTCTGGCAATTTTTATCGCGAGCTTAATGCAGGGAGAAGATCCTATTGAGGTTCCTGAAAATGGAATAATGGTTCTTAATCCAAATGGCATGTTAGTTGAAGAAAAGACCTGGGTTGACCCGTTTGATAAGTTCCTAAATGAAGCATTGGGGAGCGGAGACGAAGTTCCTGAAGTGCTGTTGTCTGATGTTATCGACTCAATTGAGAAAGCTAAAACTGACGAACGTATCGGTGCGCTATACCTCAACCTCCAAAACTTATACCCCAGTGGCTTGAATAAACTGCGTTCAGTTGCTGATGCATTAAATGATTTCCGTACCTCAGGGAAGCCAATTATCAGTAATGCTGACTACTATATGCAACATCAGTACTACCTGGCGGCGCACGCCGATCAGCTTTATCTGAACCCAATGGGTGCGGTAGTTTTCGAAGGGCTTGATTATACTCAGGTTTACTTTAAGGAGCTACTGGACAAACTTAAAGTTCAGCCGCACGTGTTCAAAGTCGGTAAATTTAAAGCCGCAGTTGAACCTTTCATTCGCAACGATATGTCAGATGAAGCGCGCGAAGCCAATGAGTTCTTGTATTCTGCATTGTGGGACACTTTCCATGCAGATGTTACCGCTGCCCGAAACATTAATCCGTTGGTTACAAGCGGTAAAATAGATGACTACATGTCAGCATTTAATAATGCCAATGGCGATATGGCTAAAATGGCGTTAGAAACGAACTTGGTTGATGCTCTGCGTACTCGTACAGAAGTCCGCAATGAACTTATTAACTTAGCCGGACACGACAAAGAAGAAGATACATTCCGTCATATTACTTTCGACAATTACTTAGCTTCTGAGAAAGTCGTTCCGGAAAGCCTGAAACCGAAAGACCGCAACCAAATTGCCGTTATAGTTGCTCGTGGTCAGATAGTTAATGGTTCACAAAAAGCCGGTATGATTGGCGGAGACAGCACAGCAAAGCTTATTCGCGACGCGCGTAATAACGAGCAGACCAAAGCAATCGTACTTCGAATAGACAGTCCTGGCGGCAGTGCTTTTGCGTCAGAAATTATTCGCCAGGAGATTTTACAGGCAAAAGAAGCCGGCATTCCTGTTATTGCGTCCATGAGCTCCGTAGCGGCTTCTGGTGGCTACTGGATTGCCGCTGATGCAGACAAAATTGTTGCGGCACCAACAACAATTACAGGTTCAATTGGCGTCTTTGGCCTGCTAATGACGTTAGAAGACAGTTTTGCGGCTATCGGAATTCACAGTGACACTGTGAGTACAACAGAGATTTCGTCACTGAATCCGCTTGAAGAAATGACCGATTATCAGAAAACACTCATACAGCGTTCTGTTGAAACCACTTACGAAAACTTCCTAAGCATTGTCAGCAATGCGCGTAATATGTCTCGTGATGATGTTCATGAAGTTGCTCAGGGTCGTATATGGACGGGACAGCAAGCTATGGAATTTGGGCTGGTTGACCAATTAGGTGATTATGATGATTCCATTGCGCTTGCGGCTGAACTTGCAGCCATTGATGATTACGATGTGAATATTGTTAAGCAAGAGCTATCTTCAAAAGAGAAGTTTCTCGCTGACTTATTTAACAGCAGTTCAGATTACCTGCCAACGCCGAATATCAGTTCACAACACTGGTTAATGGGTACTTTGAATAAAGTGAAATCAGAAACTGCTGTTTTGCAGAACTTTGATGACCCTAAAAATGTTTACTCTTATTGTGCACTCTGCCCTCAACCGCGATAGAATTATCGCGGTTACTTTGTAGAGTAAGGGAGTAAACTTTGCCGCGTAAAAAGATTTACGTCGCCTATACAGGCGGCACTATCGGTATGAAAAAATCAGCTCAGGGTTATGTTCCGGTTGCGGGACACCTGAGCCAATGCGTTGAAAATATGCCCGAATTTTTTCGTGATGAGATGCCGGAATTTACCATTAATGAATACTGCCCATTAATGGACTCATCCAATATGGCACCATCTGATTGGGTAACCATAGCTCGGGATATTGAACAAAACTACGCAGACTACGATGGTTTCGTGATCCTACACGGGACCGACACCATGGCTTATACAGCTTCAGCTCTCTCCTTTATGCTGCAAAATTTGAGTAAGCCCGTTATTGTAACTGGCTCTCAAATTCCTCTGGCCGCACTGCGCTCAGATGGTCAGACTAATTTGCTTAATTCACTTTATGTTGCAGCTAACTACCCTATTCCAGAAGTCGGTCTGTTTTTTAACAATACTTTGTATCGGGGAAATCGCTCAACCAAAGCTGACGCTAACGGCTTTAACGCTTTTGCCTCACCGAATTACCCCTCCCTACTTGAAGCGGGTATTCAGATTCAGTTGAACGCTGGTGAACTGTCGGAACCCTTGACCCATGAGCTCAAGGTCATTGAAATGACGCCCCAGCCAATTGGAGTCGTAATGCTTTACCCTGGTATCTCAGCCAAAATTATACAAAACCAATTGCAACAGCCAGTAAAAGCAATGATTTTACAAAGTTACGGTGTCGGAAATGCGCCGCAGGATAACGCTTTACTGAAAAGCCTGGAAACAGGTATAGATCAGGGTATTACAATTCTTAACTGCACGCAGTGCTTCCGTGGACGTGTCAATATGGATGGCTACGCGACGGGAAATGCTCTGGCTGAACTGGGTATTGTATCCGGTGCCGATATGACCATTGAAGCGGCTCTTACCAAGCTGCATTACGTGCTTTCGCAAGACTTAAACCAAAACAAAATGCAAAAGCTGTTACAGAAGAATTTACGCGGCGAATTAACTCCGCCATAATTTGATATTGCTTAAATAATAATAAGAAGAACCATGGCAAATTCATCACCTGCGTTCGCAACGCGATTAGGTTTCATATTAGCCGCCGCTGGCTCAGCGGTCGGTGTAGGTAATATTTGGGGATTCCCAACACAAGCTGCCAGTAACGGCGGTGGTGCATTTTTATTGGTTTATTTAATCATGATTGCACTTCTGGCTTACCCTATGCTGGTAGCGGAAATTACTATCGGCAGAATTCGGCGCCAAAACCCTATTGAGTCGCTTAGGAATCTTTCTGCAAAGCCATTTTTTCGAGGTTCAGGCGCACTGGCAGGTATTGTTGGTTTAATTGTTCTGAGTTTGATACTGAGCTTCTATGCCATCGTTTCCGGTTGGCTTTTATCTTATATGATCGAGCCTCTTATGATCTTAATTGGTCTGCCGGAAACCGCCGCTTGGTTTACTGAGTTTTCAGTGTCCAGAAATATGGCAACCATGGTGTTCTTCATGTTGCTGACTGTTTACGTTGTCCGGTCAGGCGTGAATAATGGAATAGAACGTTGGTCAAGACGTCTAATGCCCCTACTCTTCATTTTGCTGATAGGTATGTCCGCCTATATATTGACTCAGGACGGAGCCATTGAAGGCCTGAAAATGTACCTGGTTCCGGACTTCTCAACCATAACGGATCCAAACCTGATTATTCGTGCCATGGGGCAGGCGTTTTTCTCCCTGTCACTGGGTGTCTGCGTAATGATGACTTATGGTGCTTATCTGTCGAATTCCGAGAACATTCCTAAAACAGCAGCCTGGGTAGCCGGCATCGATACCAGTGTCGCGTTTTTAGCGGGTTTATTGATTTTACCTGCGATGTTTGTCGCTCAATCTAATGGGGTTCCCATTTATGCAGAGGACGGCAGTTTACTGTCTGCCGATACCTTAGTTTTTACCGTGCTTCCGGCAATGTTCGATGCACTGGGTTACACTGGACTTTTCGTCTCTTTCGGCTTTTTCCTGTTGATGGTTATTGCTGCTATTACGTCGTCAATTTCAATGCTTGAAGCTCCTGTCAACGCACTACGAGAAGAAGCTAAATGTGATCGCAGTAGTGGGGTGTGGATTATTGCCCTGGTCGTTACCGCAATTTCTACAACCATTATTTATAATTTTGAAACTCTTTTTGGCGCCGTTATTACCTTCAGCACCGTTTACATGCAGCCGATAATGGCGTTGGTGTTTGGCGTTATGCTAACTTGGGTACTGCGCCAAAACCATTTACTGAAAGCGCTCCAGCAAGGCTCACCTAATATTGATAAAAGCTTGTTTTGGAAAATATGGCCCTGGTACGTTAAGTTTGTTTGCCCAATACTCATTATTCTGGTCATTTGGCGAGGATAATGCCCCACGTAGATGTGGGGCTGCCCTATTAAATAGTGAGCATATCCATAAACTCATTAACGGGTGTCTGTTCAAACGATGACTGTTGACGGCAACGTTCAAAAATTGAACTCACCCTGTGTTCGGGAAACCGCGTCGCTAAATTTGCCTTAAACTTGTTTTCAAGTACAGGAACGCCCTCTTCTCTGCGGCGTCTATGGCCAATTGGGTACTCCACCACAACCTTGTCGGTATGACTACCGTCTTTAAAAAATACTTGTAGTGCATTAGCTATCGAACGCTTTTTCGGGTCGTGATAGTCCTTACTGTACTGGTTGTCTTCAATCACATGAATTTTTTCCCGGATAGTGTCAATTACCGGATGATTTTCATGAAAACTGTTTTCATAGTGATCAGCATTCAGTTCGCCAAATATTAGGGGAACGGCTGCCATATACTGTAAACAATGATCTCTGTCGGCAGGGTTAGCAAGTTTGCCCTGTTTGGAGATAATTCGAATAGCGGACTCGTGGGTAGTAATTTCAATCTTCTCTATTTCATCAATTCTGTCTTTAACTTCCGGGTGTAATGTAACCGCCGCTTCACAGGCTGTCTGCGCATGAAACTCTGCCGGGAATGACAACTTAAACAAAATATTTTCCATCACATAACTGCCATAATCCCTTTGGAACTTAAACTGCCAGTCATCTTTAGGTTTTAGTTTCTGATCTTTATTCGTTTTATTGAAGAGCACATCATAGAATCCCCATTGTGGAGCCGTCAGGGCCCCCGGAATACCCATTTCGCCACGCATCGTTATATCGGCTAAACGCACCGCTCTTGAAGTGGCGTCCCCTGCTGCCCACGACTTACGAGAACCGGCATTGGGAGCATGACGATAGGTTCTTAAAGACTGGCCATCAACCCATGCCTGGGAGAGCGCTGCCATAATTTGTTCCTTAGTTCCGCCCATTAACCAAGTAACAACGGCCGTTGAAGCCACCTTAACCAGAACGACATGATCAAGACCCACACGGTTAAAACTGTTTTCTATCGCCAGATTACCCTGAATTTCGTGGGCTTTAATCATAGCTTCCAAAACCGTTTTCATGGTTAACGGCTTTTCACCTTTAGAGACGCGGTTTTGAGAAATATAATCTGCTGTTGCCAGTATTCCGCCTAAGTTATCGGATGGGTGTCCCCACTCGGCAGCTAACCAGGTGTCATTGAAATCAAGCCAACGTATAATGCAGCCAATATCCCAGGCCGCCTTGACAGGATCCATACGAAACTGAGTTCCCGGCACTCTGGAGCCATTTGGAACACTTGTACCTTCAACTAAAGGACCCAGGTGTTTGCTACATTCCGGGAATCGCAGTGCTAACAAACCGCAACCCAGGGTGTCCATCAGGCAGTTGCGCGCGGTATCCCAAGCTTCATCGCTTTTAACCTCATAACTTGTAACATAGTCTGCGATATCCTCAATAACCTTGTCGTAATCTGGACGTTCGTTACTTTCTACTGTCGCACTCATCGCTGACTCCTTAACTCTAAAGTTCAATGACAAATATTGTTAGCTCATGTAACTATTTGTACCAACACAACGCCTTTTTTGATCGCTGCCTATTAGGCTTTTCGCCAAATAATGAACAAAAAAAACCCGGAACCAATCCAAATTGTTCCGGGTATAGGGGAATGGCTCAAGGGTTGAGCCGTGCGCTAACTCATGAATAAAAAATTGTAAAATAGTTCGCCTAAAATTTGTTCGGTAAATTTCAGTGTAGACAATATTAAAGAGATGTCTAATATTTTTGCACTTTTTTTTGCTTTAGCTTATCTCACTGTTTTTAATTGATTTTAGGTAAGTAAAACACAGGTTATGCACAGCTAATTAAGCGTTATTAAACAGCTTGTAATAGTTAGCCGTTGTTGTCTTAGCAACCTCTTCCAAAGTAATTCCTTTAACATCAGCAACGCATTTAGCAACGTCAATAACGTAGGCTGGCTGGTTCTCTTTACCTCGATGGGGCACTGGAGCTAACCAGGGACTGTCGGTTTCAATGAGCAGCTTTTCAAGCGGTAATGCTTTGATAGTTGCACGCAATTGCTCTGCGTTTCGAAATGAAGCGATTCCCGAAATAGAAATATAGAAATCAAGATCATCGATAGCTTTTTTAGCCATATCCAGAGACTCAGTAAAGCAGTGCAAAACACCGCCGGATTTATCTGCATGGCCATTTTTTAATAACGAGAGGGTGTCATCCTGAGCGTCACGCGTATGAATAATTAAAGGCTTATTAATATCCTTGGCAATTTCAATATGCTGCTCGAAGTTTTCTCGTTGTAATGCTTTAGACTCTGGGTGATAAAAATAATCCAGACCCGTTTCGCCTATAGCAACCACATTATTTGCCGAAGCCAGCTGACGTAACTTGGTACCCAACTCTACGATAGGTGTCTGGCTGTCCTTAACGTATAAAGGATGCACCCCACAAGAAATGGAAACATCGTTAAAACCTGCAACGGCTTGCTGCATAGCCGGAAAGTCTTCAAGTGTAACGCACACACACAGCATGTGTTCGACCTTATTGGCTCTTGCCATTTCCACAATTTGCGTTAGATCAGCGCCCGCCTTTTCAGGATTAATTTTATCCAGATGGCAATGCGAGTCGACGAACATAAATAGCTCCACTTATCGTTAATGTGAGTGACAAAAATCCGTAATTAATTGCTCAAAGAGTTTACCATAGTCGTTTCTGTGATGGCGGCATAGGTAATTGATCTGATGAATTCGAGCTTGTTGCTCCGAGCCAAGGGTAACGGCAACCCAGTCTTTAGCCGCCTTAATTTCAAAGCACAAAGCAATGCTTCCTGATAGATCAACTGGTTTAGGGCCGAGTTCAGGATATCTAAGCTCCAGAGTGACGCTCTCTCCCAGAGCAGCTTCTTCTGAAAGCTGTGCACCGGTTTGTATCATTAGAGTCAAAGGAGAAAGTTCGGGAATAATGCGCTCAGCAAGTTCCCTCGCTGAGTTTATATGTAATTGAAAACTAGACAAAAGGCTCTCCTTTTTAAGGAGCCCCTAACCCGAAAGAGTATTTGACCAGCGACTCCAGGCAAAACCTAATAATAACGGTAAATTAATGCCAGTGGAGCCCTGAAACTTCTGACGTAGCTGTCTGCATTCTGCTACCCATTCACTGAGCTGTGCAATATTCACCCAATCAAAACCGCTCAACTGTTGAAGCTCGTCCGCTAATTGCTGATATCGCAAACGCGAAACAGCAGCCTTTTGGTGAATCAGCAGCCAATCTAGTACCAGGTTTTCTGATATATCCAGCCAGTTTAAAGCTGCTTCTTTATCTTTTATTACAGGAAACTCTTTATTACCGCGAAGACTGTCCAGAAGAGTTTTCGCAGAAACCATCTGTTCGTCGCTTTGCACTGAAGCTGGATAAGCAATGCTGATCCATTGCATACGACTTCTCAGGGTTGGTAATAAGCGTTCCGCATCTTTTGTTGATACTAGCCAGTGAGTGTCCGCCGGTGGCTCTTCCAGAACCTTCAATAAGGCATTGCCGGCCTGTTCCGTCATTTTTTCTGCCTGCAGTATCACAGCAACTTTTAAACCGCTCTGGTTAGCTGTCTGCATAACATTTTGCTGCAGTTCACGAACACTATCGACACCAATTCGGTTGACTTCGGCGCCGTCGATCGTCCAGGTATCCGGATGGTTCCCCGACTGATAAAGCAAGCATGACTTACATTGCCCGCACGCACTTTTGCCGGGTTGTTTGCACAACAAGAACTGATTTAATCGTTCAATAAATTCGGTTGAACCAGCCTCAACGTTATGTTGCAAATAATAGGCGTGAGCAAGCCTACCTGAATCGGCACTCGCAACGAGTCTTAACCAAGGTTCCCGCAGCCATGGAAACGCCATTAAAACAAATACTCCTCAATTGCTTGCAGTATGGCCTGATGTACATCCAGCATCGGCTGGTTAGCATCAATGACGATAATTGTCGGGTCTTTTGCTGCTATATTCAAATAGGCTTGTCTTGTACGCTGGAAAAATGCCAGATCTTCTTCTTCTATACGATCCAGGTCTCCTCGCTCACGGGCACGCTCAAGACCTTTTTTCTCGTCAACATCCAATAATAGGGTTAAGTCAGGTTTAAAACTTCCCAGAGTTATTTCGCGTACTTTTTCTAATAACTCATCGCCAAGCTGACGACCGCCCCCCTGATAGGCACGTGAGGATAAATCATGCCTATCACCGATAACCCAGCGGTTTTTTAATAGAGCCGGCTTAATAACATTATCAACCAACTGAACTCTGCTTGCGTACATTAATAGCAGCTCGGTTGTTGAACTGACTTTCTCGTCCCATTTCTTTTTTACCAGTTCCCGCAATGACTCTGCCAGCGGCGTACCGCCCGGTTCTCGTACGGTTTCCGGTCGAACACCTTTCGCCTGTAGATGAGTAACTACGCTTGCAATTGCTGAGCTCTTACCGGCACCTTCAAGTCCTTCAATAACAATAAATTTTCCTGACATAATTACTCTTGATTCAGTTGATAACGGCGAACAGCCTGCTGGTGTTCTTCCAGTGTTTCTGAGAAAACATGTCCACCCGACTTATCCGCCACAAAATAATAGTAAGGTGATCGCACCGGGTTAGCCGCGGCTTCAATGGATGCTTTTCCCGGCATCGCAATTGGTGTTGGCGGCAACCCGTTAATTCGATAGGTATTATAAGCGGTTTTCTCGCGCAAGTGAGCTCGCGTCAGATTACCGTCAAAATCTTCAATACCATAAATTGTCGTGGGATCAGATTGTAACCGCATACCAATTTCCAGACGGTTAGCAAAAACACTTGCAACCATAGGACGTTCGTCAGCCAGTCCCGTTTCTTTTTCAATAATTGAGGCCAATATTAGTAATTCGTACGGTGAGCCTACAGGACACCTGTCTGACCGCTGCTCCCAGGCTTCTGATAATACAGTCTGCATAGAAAGGTAAGCTTGTTTTAATATTGAAATGTCTGTGGTGTACGCTCTGTAGCTGTAGGTTTCGGGCAACAGTACACCCTCAATAGCGGGCTCTTTAATACCTAAGGTTTGTTTGAGTTCTGAATCATTTAGATCAGAAGATTTACTGACCAAATAAGGCTGCTCTTTTAATTGAGCCAACCACTGATTAAAAGTTAAGCCTTCTACCAGAGTGACGGTAAATGTCTTTTCTCTGCCCTGGCTAAGCATTTTCCAAATATCAAACCAGCTTTGCTGTCCGTGTATTTCATACAGTCCTGCCTGCAGGTGATCAATATCTGCGAAAACCTGACTAATACGATAACTGACTAGCGGATGCCCACCCTGGAAGTGTTCAGTTACTTTGGCAGTTACCGTTCTGGCACTTTCTCCGCCTCTGAAGTCGAGCAACAAAGGAGTTGCAGACTCACCTTGAATAGGCTGCGATAAATACCAACGCCCGGAAACAAAAACAAGAACAGCTGAAATAGCTAACGCGGCAATAACGAACAAAAAAGTAAAACGTATTTTTTTCATATAAGCTGTTCTAATACTGAGGGTAATTCATCATTGGCCACTACTTTATCATTAAACTGAGTGACGGCGACAGCGCCTCTAACGCTATTGGTAACGATTATTTTTTCAGCTCCGGCAAGTTCATTTAATGGGTAACAACCAATGTTTAAAGGTGCTAATAACTTTTCATCAATAATGAGTTGTCGAATAATACCGTTGATACCAGCAGCGCTGAGGTCAGGTGTGAACCACTGGCCCTCTTTAAACCAGAACACATTGCCTTGTATCGCCTCTACAATATATCCGCTTGAGTCACAAACCAGCAAATCATCATAACGGGAAGCGCTACACTCTCTCGTTAATAATACTTGCTCCAGCCGATTCAACGTTTTCAAGCCAGCTAACTCGGGTTGCTGAGCTAACCTTAATGTCGCAACTCCCATATGAACAGTGCCGGTTGTCGGCGGAGCGTCACTTACCTGAATGTATTCGTTAGCAATACAATCATCAGAAAAGCGGTAGCCTCTGCCACCGTTACCCCGGGTAACTATAACTTTACAAACACCCTTCTCTACTCCTGAGCATGCAACTTTTATGCGCTCAGCCAAAGAGTCGAAACTCGAATGGTTTATAAAGAGACGTTGGTTCGTATTTGAAAGTCTTTCAAGATGCCGTTCAATAAAGAGAGGAACACCATTAACAATGCGCATGGTGGTGAAGTGGCCATCACCAAATTGCAGACCTCTGTCGAGCTCTGAGCAGTGATAAGACACATTATTAAGTAGTATTTTACGTATAGTCATAACAAAAAAGGCGGAACCAGTGGCTCCGCCTTTTATATCACGTTCAACGACAAATTAGTCGTTAGAATGATTATTTACGTAATCGATTGCTGACTGAACTGTTTTAATTTTTTCAGCTTCTTCGTCTGGAATTTCAGTTTCAAATTCTTCTTCCAAAGCCATTACCAGTTCAACAGTATCTAAAGAGTCGGCACCTAAGTCATTTTCAAATGACGCTTCAGGCTTAACTTCTTCTTCTTTAACACCTAACTGTTCAACAATGATTTTCTTTACGCGTTCTTCAATAGTACTCATTTATAAAATCCCTCAAATAGTCATCGCGAGAGTGAAAATTGGCTGTAGTGTAGTGAAACCAGCCCCATTAATAAAGTAAAAAATAGCATAAAGTTAAGAGGTCGTACCGCTAACCTCTTAAACCATAGCCATACCACCATTAACGTGAATGGTCTCACCAGTGATATAAGCTGCACCTTCCGATGCTAAAAATGCTACCGCAGCAGCAATTTCCCTTGGCTCGCCTAAGCGCGCTGCCGGAATATTATCAAAAATAGCTTGTTTTTGTTCATCATTCAGCGACTTGGTCATGTCAGTATCAATAAAACCTGGCGCCACACAATTTACCGTGATGCCACGTGCAGCAACTTCTTTCGCCATAGCTTTGCTAAAACCAACCAAACCAGCTTTAGCTGCACAGTAGTTTACCTGTCCGGGGTTTCCGGTTGTACCAACAACTGAACTGATGTTGATAATACGCCCATTACGGCGTTTCATCATACCACGCACCACCGCTTTACAAACCTTAAATACCGCTGACAAATTGGTGTTTAGTACGGCATCCCACTCGTCATCTTTCATTCTCATCATTAAATTATCACGAGTAATACCCGCATTATTAACCAGAATATCAATAGAACCGTACTTCTTTTCAATATCTTTTATGGTCTGCTGCAAGCTTTCCGCGTCAGTAACGTCCAGCGCTAAACCTTCACCATTAGACCCCAGGTATTCTGAAATTGCGGCTGCACCTTTATCGGATGTTGCAGTACCAATAACTTTGGCGCCCTGACTGGCTAGATTTTCTGCTATGGCCTTTCCTATTCCGCGGCTTGCGCCGGTAATCAATGCGACTTTATTTTCAAAGTTTTGCACGTTAATAACCTATTAATTAAAGTGAGTTTAAAGAGTCTAACGTATTCAGTGCGCTACAACCAAAAGACTTCGTAATACGCTTATTCAGACCGGTAAGTACTTTGCCCGGACCAACCTCATAAGCTGTTTCGACACCCATTTGGGCAATCTGTTCCACAGTTTCTGTCCAGCGCACCGGACAATATAGCTGACGTACCAATGCATCTTTAATAGCGTCTTCGCTATCGGCTACAGCGACATCGACATTATTAATAACCGCTGTATGTGGTTGCTGTAGCTTCACCGACTTTAACGCTTCACCCAATTGACTGGCTGCCGGCTGCATTAAAGCACAATGCGACGGAACGCTGACAGGTAATGGTAATACACGCTTAGCACCGGCTTCTTTTAAAGCTTCTGCAGCTCGGGCTACTGCTTCTGCGTGCCCTGCTATAACAACCTGACCCGGTGAGTTATAGTTCACCGGAGTGACCACCTGTCCTGCCGCTTGCTCCAGGCAAC
>NZ_DFTS01000014.1:74278-76825 GCF_002383015.1 Idiomarina sp. UBA4206 | reverse complement strand
TGCTTGCTCCAGGCAAATATTCTCAATGTCAGCGTCTTCCAGGCCAATTACTGCAGCCATAGCGCCTTCACCTTCAGCAACGGCTTGTTGCATAAATTGACCGCGTAAAGCGACTAATTTAACCGCATCAGAAAAACCAAGAGCTCCCGCGCAAACAAGTGCTGAATATTCACCTAGGCTGTGCCCCGCCATAACGCTCACATCGGCAAGGCCTTTTTCTTTAGCGACACGGTATAAAGCAACGCTAGCGGTCAGTAAAGCTGGCTGTGTGCGCTGGGTATCATTAAGTTTCTTCTCCGGCCCCTGTTGAACCAGTTCCCATAGGTCGTAATCTAAAACTGAACTTGCTTCAGAAAATGTTTCTTTAATTAAGGCAAAGTCGTTCGATAAATCGCCTAACATTCCAACGCTTTGTGACCCTTGTCCCGGAAATAACAATGCCGTTTTAGTCATAATTACCCTCTTAATATTGAACCAGCGCAGAGCCCCAGGCGAAACCACCACCAAAGGCCTCTAACAATAATTTTTGGCCGCGTTTTATACGTCCGTCTTTGACCGCCCAGTCAAGTGCTATTGGCACCGATGCCGCAGAAGTATTACCGGTTTTATCCAAAGTAATAACCACTCGCTCCATCGGCATATGTAATTTCTTTGCTGTTGCTTTAATGATACGCAAATTTGCCTGGTGAGGTATTAGCCAGTCCAGGTCCTGCGCCTGTAATCTATTCTCTGCCAGAGTATCGGTAACCAAACTGCTCAACTTAGCAACGGCAACTTTAAAAACCTCGTTACCTTTCATATACATCCAGGCGCTTTCTGCACTACCTTCAGTACCTCTGGGGGCTTGTTTCGCACCTAATAAGTGGCTGTATTCACCGGCGCTGTACAAGTGAGTTGAGAGAATACCGGGGGAGTCACTTTGTTCAAGTATGACAGCACCGGCCCCGTCACCAAAAAGTACCAGAGTGTTGCGATCATCGGGATCACACAACCGGGCAAGAACGTCGGCTCCTATCACCAGTATACGGCGATGTTGACCACTTTTAATAAATTGATCGGCAACAGAAAGTGCATAAATAAAACCGGAGCATGCGGCTCCGACATCAAACGCGGGAATGGATGTAATACCCAGCATACGCTGAATTTCACATGCAGCACTTGGAAATGCGTGTTCTGCAGAAGTGGTCGCAACCACTATCATATCCACATCTTGTGGATTCAGTTGAGCCGCAGCTAAGGCTTCTTTAGCGGCTTCAAACCCAATTGTTGCGGCCGTTTCGTTAGCTCCCGCAATACGTCGTTCCTTGATACCCGTACGTTCGGTTATCCATTCATCGGAGGTATCAACGCGTTTCGAGAGTTCTTCATTGGTCAGTCGTTGTTCCGGAAGATAATGCCCGGTACCAACAATTTTTGAATAAGTCATAGCGCTACTTAACTGATTACAGCTGTTCTGATAAGACTGCTTCGACACGATGTTTAATTCGTTCAGGAAGCTGTTCATGCGCTTCTGCGACGGCTTGCTGAATTGCACTATAGAAAGCGCCGGCGCTAGCGCTACCGTGACTTTTTATCACGACATGCCGCAATCCTATCAGACTCGCACCATTGTAGTGGTCGGGCTTCAGCCTATCCCAGGACTTGTGCGTTCGTTTTTGTAGAAAACGGAAGAAGAATCGGTACAACCAATGTGAGTTAAGCGTTTCCCGCATCTGCTCAATAATGAAAGTTGCAAGACCTTCACAGCTTTTCAGTGCAATATTACCCACGAAGCCATCACAAACAACGACATCGGCACGTCCACTGAATAAATGATTACCTTCAATAAAACCAATATAGTTGACGTGGTCGCATTGTGCGAGTCGCGCGGCCGCGTTCCGCACTACATCGTTACCTTTAATGTCCTCTTCGCCCATATTAAGAAGGCTAATTTTTGGGGCAGGCACTCCAGAAAGATACTCCGCAGCTACAGCTCCCATAACACCAAATTGAAATAATGTTTCCGAGTCACAGCTTGCGTTGGCGCCCAAGTCCAATAGATACGATTTACCACCGGTTTGATTCGGCAGTGCTGTCATTAACGCCGGGCGTAACACTCCGGGCAAGGTTTTTAAAGTAAAATAGGCGTTAGTCATCAGCGCGCCGGTATTTCCCCCGCTTACCATAGCCTGGCAATCGCCCTCTGTTAGTGTATTAAGAGCAATGCGCATGGAGGATTCTGGTTTGCTGCGTAAAGACTGCCCAGGCTTATCATCCATTTCGATGATTTGCTCTGCATGAATGAGTTTTACTGCCGGATGAGAGTTTAAGTGATGCTTTTCAAGCAACGGGGTGAGTTCATGCTGATGCCCGACAACGGTGAATTTAACATCAGGATACTGATGAACCGCTTTTTCCAGGGCTTCTATAACAATAGAGGGGCCATTATCGCCCCCCATTGCATCAATCGCTATGTTCAGTTCAGGCATGGCCTGTCTTACTTATTAACGACCTTACGACCCTTATAATAACCGTCGGCTGTTACGTGGTGACGACGATGCGTTTCAC
>NZ_DFTS01000014.1:68128-74217 GCF_002383015.1 Idiomarina sp. UBA4206 | reverse complement strand
TGGTGACGACGATGCGTTTCACCCGTAGTTGAGTCAACCGACAGTGTTGGGCCGTCTATCGCATCGTGTGAACGACGCATGTCGCGTCTTGAACGACTTTTCTTACTCTTTTGAACAGCCATTTACGCTATCTCCTGATTATTTACGCTTCAATTCTTGTAATACGGCAAACGGGTTCTCAGACTCTTCAGCAGCTGATTCGTCAATTTCGCCCCACGTCATCGCATCACGATCCACCTGACATGCCTTAGCGTCGTGCTTAGGAGCTAATGGCATAGCCAGAATTAATTCGTCTTCAACAAGCCCATGCAAGTTAATTTCCCCAAAATCGTTTACCTCAATAGCTTCATAGCTATCAGGAAAGTCATCTGCCACCTGCCGCTTAGTGACAGGAGCATACGCAAATTGCGCCAGAATATCAACTGCCAGGGGCGTATTACAGCGTTCACAAAGTACTTTTACAGCAACTTTTGCTTTCCCTGTAAAATAACTAATGCCCTGTTCATCAATTCCAAACTCAACGCTGGCCTCAGGGTCCGGGCATGGTTCAACCAGGCTTTCCTGAAGTCGTGTCATTGTTTTTCCAGGCACAACCCCGTCATATACCACTTTCTTGTTGGCACTTTTGACTGGGTCTACTGTTACGGGAATACGAACGTTTTGCATAGCGCGCGAATGTTAACGAAGTTCCACCTTAGTGACAAGGGAAATCTGTCGTTATTCCTTATTTAGAGGGTTAATTTTATGAGTTCTCAGCATATCCAATAAGGCAATGGCCGGTAACCCAATTAATGTGTTGGGATCATTCCCTTTTAAACTGTTAAATAAACTGATACCCAGGCCTTCACTTTTAAAACTCCCGGCACAATCAAATGGCTCTTCCAACTCGACGTAGCGCTCAATTTCGTTTTCACTTAAGTGTCGAAATTCTACGTTAAAAGGTTCCACTCTCACTTCGCACTGTTCCGTCGCGGTGTTCAGTACTGCCAGACCGGTGTAAAAAGTAACGGTTTTACCAACAAACCCCAGTAATTGCTTAACGGCATTCTCAGCATTACCGGGTTTTCCTAGTATCTGTCCGTCACAAACTGCAACCTGATCGGAACCAATAATAACCGCCTGTTTATGAGCCATGAGCTTTTCAACTGCACGGGCTTTGGCTTCAGCTAAACGCCCTACCAACTGTTGTGGGCTCTCGGAAGTGATTGCAGACTCATCAATATCGGGCTTAACAACTTCGTACTTCAAGTGCAGTTTATCTAAAATTTCACGACGGTATTTAGAACCTGAACCAAGGATTAACGGTAATGTCATGGTCTCTCCTTTATAAGTCTGTCACTGAGCTCTGTTAATGAGTCTACAACCAAAGCAGCACCTGCCTCACGTAATCTCTCTGCATTATGTACACCAAAACTAACACCAACAGGATGCACACCTGCTGCAATAGCCATTTTCATATCATGAACCGAATCGCCAACCATGACTGTTTCTTCCTGATGAGCGTTTAATTCATCCATTATCTCATAAAGCATTTGAGGGTCAGGTTTACCCCGGGTCTCGCTTGCACACCGGGAAGCTACAAAGTAATGTTCGGTTTCGCTTTCTGACCAAACTCGCTGTAAGCCTCTGCGAGCTTTTCCCGTTGCCACGGCCAGCTGAAGACCCGAATCTGTGAGCTGAGACAAGACAGCTTTCGCATCATTGAATAAGGGCGACGGTGTGGGATTTAAATCGACATATTCATCACGGTATTGGACTAAAAAGCCATCCAACTCTACTGGGTTAAGCACACCAAACAACTTCTCAATGGCCGGCTCAAGGCTCAAACCAATAATATCTCTAACGGCAACATCGGTTGGAACGGGCAAACCAATATGCCGGGCGGTGTTCTGCATAGACGACACAATTCGGCCTATCGAGTCCATCAAGGTGCCATCCCAGTCAAACACAATAAGTCGCTTACCGTACATCATTATAAGCTGTCCATATTATTGGGGAGTCAGTCGCTTTAATGTTTCTTGTAAGTTGTCGTCCAGCGGTGCCTCAAAAGCAACTTCTTTAGCCGTAACAGGATGTAGGAAGCGTAACTGCCAGGCATGTAAAAACAAACGCTTTAAGCCAACTTGAGACATTGTGTTATCAAAATCCGCGTCACCGTATTTAGGGTCCTTTGCTATAGGATGTCCGGCGTGCAGTGCGTGCACTCTAATTTGGTGAGTTCTTCCGGTAACAGGAGAAGCTTCTACTAATGTCCCTTCCTTATACCTTTGCTGGATACGAAAGCGGGTTAAAGAGGCTTTACCTTCCGCATCAACACGTACAATTCGTTCACCGGACTTTAATGTGTTTTTCTTTAGCGGAGCTTCAACACTGCGAACCCGCTTTTGCCATTGCCCCCGAACTAATGCCAGGTATTGCTTATTCATTTCTTTATTGCGCAACTGTTCATGCAAGTTTCGCAACACCGAACGTTTTTTAGCAACCAACAACAAGCCGCTGGTATCTCTGTCCAGCCTATGTACCAGCTCTAAGCTCTTTTCTTTAGGGCGTAAAGCTCTAAGCCCTTCAATTAGACCGAACTGCAAGCCCGAACCACCATGCACTGCAACACCTGAAGGTTTATTAATTAACATGAGTGCGTCATCTTCGTACAAAATGGCATGTTCAAGCGCCGCTACCTGCTCTAAATTAGCTGACGGTAAATCCGGGCGTTCGCTGACTTTAACCGGAGGGATACGAATAAGATCGCCCTCCTTCAGCTTATAATCAGGTTTTATCCGTTTTTTATTCGCGCGCACTTCACCTTTACGTACAATTCGGTATACCAATGACTTAGGCACACCGCGTAATTGCGCAATTAGGAAGTTGTCTATTCGCTGCCCCGACTCGTCTGCAGAGACGGTGTGCCAGCGGACTTCTTGTTGTATCGTTTTCATAACGCCATTTTACCATCATCTGCAGGATTCAACAGAGAAATTGTTGCTTGTATTTTCAGTGGTTTTCATGAAATAATTAAGTGTCAAAGTCCATCGAAGATGGCAGACGAAGAATATATTTCGCGCAGTCGAAGTAACAGAGCGACGCATTATCCACATCAGCATACGGTTTTAAAGTTTAAAAAGAGACTTGCCCGAGATGTTGATGGCACGGAGAAGAACACAGCACATCGAACACGCTTTGTTTAATAATCGATTGCAGACGTAAAATTTAGCGACAATATGACACCGAACAGTTGGTGTTATCGGCACAGTCAAACTCATTTTAGTTACACGTTGTAGATGACGGGTAACGCAGGTCCCAAAGGGCCTGCAGCGACAGACGAATTCGATAATTGCACGATCGCCATAGGGGCGTGTCATATTGTGGCCCAAAGAATTGAGTCACAGTAATGAAAAGAATGCTAATAAATGCCACGCAATTAGAAGAATTGCGTGTAGCGTTGGTTGACGGCCAACGCCTTTACGATTTAGATATTGAAAGCCCTGGTCACGAACAAAAGAAAGCCAACATCTATAAAGGCAAAATTACTCGTATTGAGCCTAGCCTTGAAGCGGCTTTCGTTGATTATGGCGCTGACCGCCACGGCTTCCTTCCTCTTAAAGAAATCGCAAAAACCTACTTCCCACAAGGTTATACCTTCCAGGGCCGCCCGAATATCAAAGACGTGGTTAAAGAAGGTCAGGAAGTTATTGTTCAAATAGATAAAGAAGAACGCGGACAAAAAGGCGCCGCCTTAACCACGTTTATTTCTTTAGCGGGCAGTTATTTGGTACTTATGCCAAATAACCCTCGCGCAGGCGGTATTTCACGTCGCATTGAAGGCGACGAGCGCTCAGCACTTAAAGAAGCTTTATCAGAACTGAATGTGCCTAAAGAAATGGGGCTCATTGTTCGTACAGCTGGCGTAGGGAAATCTAAGGAAGAATTAGAGTGGGATTTAAACGTCTTACTTAACCATTGGGAAGCTATTAGTAAAGCCGCCGATGAACGCCCTGCCCCTTTCCTTATTCACCAGGAAAGTAATGTTATTTTCCGTGCTCTGCGGGACTACTTACGCCGTGACATTGGCGAAGTGCTTATTGATAGCCCGAAAGTATACGAGCAGGTACGCACACACATACAATTAATTCGTCCGGACTTTCTGCAACGAGTAAAACAATATGAAGGTGACGTTCCGCTATTCAGTCACTATCAAATTGAAAGCCAAATTGAATCAGCCTTTCAACGCGAAGTTCGCCTTCCGTCCGGTGGCTCCATTGTTATTGATCCAACCGAAGCCTTAACCTCTATCGATATTAACTCCTCTCGCGCCACTAAAGGCGGAGATATCGAAGAGACGGCACTGCAGACTAACCTTGAAGCAGCAGAAGAAATTGCGCGTCAGTTGCGCCTTCGTGATGTGGGTGGCTTAGTTGTTATCGATTTTATTGATATGACGCCTTCTCGTCACCAGCGTGATGTAGAGAATCGCCTGCGCGATAGCCTGTCTCAAGACAGAGCTCGCATTCAGGTTGCCCGTATTTCACGGTTTGGCTTGATGGAAATGTCGCGCCAACGTCTGCGCCCATCACTGGGTGAGTCTGCAAACAATGTTTGTCCTCGTTGTAACGGTCAGGGAACCATACGCTCAAGTGACTCTTTAGCACTTTCAATCTTACGTTTGATTGAAGAAGAAGCGATTAAAGACAATACCATTCAGGTTCATTCACAGGTGCCAGTTGACGTAGCCACGTATTTGTTAAACGAAAAGCGTCAATCGGTTAATCATATTGAAAAACGCCATAACGTTAAAATCGTCATTATTCCAAACCATCACCTGGAAACCCCGCATTTTGAAGTTTTACGAATTCGTGATGACGAAGTTCCTGAATCAGCAAGTTTTCAGTTGGTGCAAAAACCAGAGCAAACAGAGTCTCCGGTTTCTATTACCCTGACCCAGGATAAAGCTAAGTTTGAGGAGCCAGCATTAAAAGGCCTTCAGGCTCCGAGCGCAGCGCCTACCCCAGCGCCAAAAGTTGAAGCTAAAAAACCAGCTCAACCATCATTACTGACTCGTTTGAAAGCTTGGTTCTCAGGTTTATTTGGTTCCGATGAAGCAGAAAGCCAGGCCGAAGCAAATAAAAACAAACAAAGAACTTCGCAAAATCAACGGAATCAGCAACGTCGAGGCCGTAACCGCCGTTCTGGTAACCGTCAGCAACGGGGTCGCAACCAGTCTACAGTTAACAAGGATGAGCCTAGCAAAGAAGCGGCTTCTACAGCTGAAGAGAAGTCGACCGATTCACGTGATGATGCAGGCACTCGCAACACACGTAACCGGAATGACCGCAGACGTCGTGGACGCAGTAATAAAGCAAACCAGACACCAAAAACTGAAGCGGCTAAGAACGATCAAGCGAGTACTGCGGCTGAGCCAGAAAAAGCCAAAGAGCCAAAAGCTCCTCAAGATAAGCCTCGCCGTCAGCGTAAACCTATTGAAAAGTCGGTTAGAGTTTCATCTGCCGGGGATACAGTAAAAGCAAAAGAGGCTAAGCAAGAGGAACAAAGTACTGAGCAGGTCAGTGCCGACAATAGCTCTCAAAAGCAAACAGCGGCAAAAGAAAAGCCGGCACAGCAAAGTAGCTCCGGTAAAGCTGAAAACAAGGCCATTTCTGATAAGGTGCTTGATCCACGCATTCAGGCTGCTGCTGAACTCGTTCAAAATCAGGCTCAGTCTAAAACAGCTGATGACGAAAAGCATGAAGAGCAGCCAACAGCTCCTCCGGTAGAAAAAGCTAAGCAGGAAAGCGTGGAGCAAGAAGAAAAGGCAAAAGAAGCCGTTTCCGATAATGCGCCTCAGTCTGAAGATAAAGCTGAAACGGCTGTTGAGAAAGCTGAAGCACCTACGCCAGCAGAGCCTGCTGATGCAGCTGAACCTGAAGCGTCTCATGAAGCGCCAAAGGCCAAGGCCGTAGAAGAAGAGCCAGCAAAAGAAGACACTGAGCCCAAAGCAAACGAAGAAAAGAAAGGTCGGGATCGCTCTCGCCGTTCTCCTCGCCACCAGCGTGCTGCGGGTCAAAAACGCAAGCAACAAGGTAAGGCCGAGGCTG
>NZ_DFTS01000014.1:64275-68065 GCF_002383015.1 Idiomarina sp. UBA4206 | reverse complement strand
AGGTAAGGCCGAGGCCGTTATACCAAACCGTTCTTTGAGCGGCTCATCCTTTTCGGCCATGACTAAAGCTACGGCAGTAGAGCGCACTGAAGATTTCAAAGCGCTACCTATTGCACAAGCGACCAGTCGCCAGGAGTTTACTAAGGACAGTCGTGTAGCGAGTATTTCTCAGGCTCGCTCCAGTTCTTATGCTGAAATGGCGAAATGTGACTAAGGGTATTTAAGCAACAAAAAAGGTCGGTAGTTATACGCTACCGACCTTTTTTTATCTCTGGAGTTTAAGTTTCTTACTGCTTAATAGTAATGAATGCGCGGTTTTTTTCTAAGGTTTTTGCGCCTATACCTTTCACATCAAGTAGTTGCTCAACTTCTGTAAAGCCACCTAATTGCTCACGTAACTCGATAATTTGCTCGGCTCGTTTCACGCCGACACCAACCAGAACGTCGGAAATTTCCTGAGCAGAGCCGGTATTAATGTTGACAGTTTTTACGTTGGTATCTTGCACTACTGGTGATGCAGTTGCTGTAACCGGCATTGAGCCCGCTTGTGCACCGCAAACCCAAAAGAGTGATGTTCCTAATAGTATGGATAATAATTTTAGCTTCATAGTATCTGTTCCCTTTCGATAAAATCACTGCGTCACTGCAGTAGAGATACTATAGCCGAACTTTTTTACCATCTGGCGAGATTACGACATTACCAGGCGTTAAGTAGGTTACTCTCCTATGGAAGCCAGAATTTCTGCAACGGTCTCTTCAGGGTTTTCTGAGCGCGTGATAGGACGCCCGATAACCATATAGTCAACACCTGCAAGTATAGCTTCCTTAGGGGTCATTACTCGCTTCTGATCGTCCGTTGCACTATTGGTAGGTCTTATCCCCGGCGTAACCAGTTTAAATGATTCACCCAGTGCGTCTTTAAGCATGCGCGCTTCTTGTGCAGAGCATACCACACCGTCTAAGCCTGCTTTCTGCGTCAACTTAGCTAAATTGAGTACCTGTTGTTCTGCCGTTACCTGAATACCAATATCAGCAAGATCTGCATCACTCATACTGGTCAGCACCGTTACAGCAATTAGCAATGGTGGGTTATCAAAAGGCTCGAGAGCATCTTTAGCCGCTTTCATCATGTCACTTCCGCCACTGGCGTGGACATTGACAATATCAACACCAATTTTAGCCGCCGAAGTGACAGCTTTAGCAACTGTATTGGGAATATCGTGAAATTTTAAATCCAGAAAGATGGAAAAACCTTGTTCTACTTGCTTGCGTACCCATTCAGGGCCAATAGAGGTAAACAACTCCTTTCCAACTTTAAGTCCAACTTGCCCGGAAGGAAGCCTGCTGACTAACTGGTCAGCTTCTTCTTGTGTCTGGCAATCTAAAGCTACATATATTTTCGGCAATGCCATGTCTTATTCACCATCTAGTCCAAAAATAGGTTTTGTTGTTGACCAACTCTTACAGGAAGGACAACGCCAATACAAAGTATGCCCTGAGAAACCGCAATGACGGCACTTATAATTTGGCCTCTGCACTATGTGTTCGTGCACCATTTTCTGCAGTCTACGAAGACTGTCACGGGCATTACCAACATCAGCGGCCCGGATGTGAAGCCCCATTAAATAATGGAACCCTCGCATCGTTGGATGCTGCTCTAACACCTGAGTCATAAAGTGCTCGGCATCTTCAATGCTTTGAGATTCGCAAATTTTTTCGGCCAGTGTAATTGCTGCCGTTATTCCGGCGTTCTGTTCGACACAAATATGGAGAAATTCGATAAACGTATGAGTATCAGAAGTCTTTTCAAAAGCTTCCTCTAGCAACGGTATGGTTTCGCAAACAAACGACTTATCTTGTTCAAATACCCGGGTCAGATAATTAATAGACTCACTATACCGCCCTTCATTCATATAGATTTTACCCAGGGAAAGTACGGCGCGAACACAGTTATCATCATGTTTTAATGCTTTATTGTAATGCTTTACTTTACTGGTGGTATTGTCATCTAACTCAGCAAGTTCGCAATAGAGTTGCGCCAGAACCACTCGAGCTTCCGGGTCTTGCTTAGACAGCCGTAAGGCAATCTTTATGGCTTTATCCCACTCATGGGTAGATTCGTACAGCTCCAGAAGGTGCTTTTGGCTCTTTTCCCGAAACAGTTTGTAACTTTGCAAACCCGCAAACATCTGTTCAGCGCGATCGTAAATTCCGGCAGAAAGGTAATCTTTTCCTAACTCATACATAGCTGTTAAACGGTCGTGCTCGGATAAATTAGGAAGTGATGTCAGATTTTTATGAATTTTTATTGCCCGGTCTACTTCGCCCCGGCGACGGAATAGCTTCCCTAAAGTCCAGTGCGTTTCAATGGTTTCGCTATCAACATCCAATAGCTCGACAAACAAATCTACAGCTTTGTCTGGCTGGTCTGATAATAAAAGGTTGATACCAGTCGCGTACTGTTTAGAAAATCGCTTTTGTTCTTTCCGCTCTTCTGTGCGAACACTGTTACGACCCATGAACCAGCCATAGGCAGCAGCAATTGGTAGAAGCAGGAAAAGAAGCTCTAGCATGAGCTATTAACTCTCTTTATCCAATTTATTGACGCGTCTAAGCAGGCGATTGTAACGATAACGCCAGGACAGACTCGACAGGAAAAGTAGGAGAATACCAACAACAAACCAGCTACCAAAAAAGATAGCCAGTAATGATGCAACAGCCATTTCAGTTTGCAGTACCAACAAATTCACAATAACAGTTTGTGGGTTCTGGGCACCAAAAGCCATTGCTAAAAGAAATATGAGTAATACAGGAATGAGAATAAGCAGCTTCTTCAGCATAATCGCTTACCTGTTAGTTATAAAAAAACGGCATGCCAGTATAGCATGCCGTTTTTATCAATCGAGCTTAAAAACTAACTTAACGTATCGACCCTCTCGCGAAGCTCTTTGCCCGCCTTAAAATGCGGTACATACTTACCGTCTAATTCAACGGCTTCACCCGTTTTTGGGTTACGACCTACACGAGGAGCCCGATAATGCAGAGAGAAGCTTCCAAACCCTCGAATTTCTACGCGCTTGCCTTGTGACAAGGACTGCACCATCTGTTCAAGAATTTCTTTTACCGAAGCTTCAACCTGCTTAGGAGGTAACTCGTGTTTCAAAGTTAACCTTTCAATCAGCTCTGATTTAGTCATCATTACCTCCTCTAATCAACTGCGTAAGTGCAGGAAATTATTCGTCGTCAGTTTTTGCAGCTTTAAAGGCTTCAGCCATTGCGCTGTTAAGACCGCCGCTTTCTTGCTGCTTGTTGACGCTTTCAACCGCTTCTTTCTCTTCTGCTTCGTCTTTCGCTTTGATAGACAAGCTCAGAGTACGGTTTTTGCGATCAACGCCCATGAAGCGAGCTTCAATAGAATCACCAACGCTTAATTCAGTGCTTGCATCTTCAACACGCTCACGTGAGATGTCTGCTGCACGAACATAGCCTTCAACGCTTTCAGCTAATTCAACTTTAGCGCCTTTAGCGTCTACTTCAGTAACTGTACCTGTAACAATAGCACCTTTTTTATTGGCTGCCAGGTAGTTATTGAATGGGTCTTCTTCAAGCTGCTTGATACCTAGTGAGATACGCTCACGTTCAGCATCAACCTGCATAACTACAGCGGTAACTTCTTCACCTTTTTTGTAGTCACGAACGGCTTCTTCGCCAGTAGCGTTCCAGCTAATGTCTGACAAGTGAACCAAACCATCAATACCGCCATCAAGACCGATGAAGATACCGAAGTCAG
>NZ_DFTS01000014.1:63694-64041 GCF_002383015.1 Idiomarina sp. UBA4206 | reverse complement strand
TTGTTAGTCCAGTCCATTTCTGAGACGTGTACCAGACCTTCAACACCCTCTTCGATTTCAACGAAGCAGCCGTAATCAGTCAAGTTCGTAACACGACCAGTTAAACGGTGACCTTCTGGGTAACGGTTTGCGATATCTGCCCATGGATCTTCGCCTAATTGCTTAAGGCCAAGAGATACACGAGTGCGCTCACGATCAAACTTCAATACTTTAACAGTGATTTCATCGCCAACGTTTACGATTTCACTTGGGTGCTTAACGCGTTTCCAAGCCATATCGGTAATGTGCAATAAGCCATCGACGCCGCCTAAATCAACGAATGCGCCGTAGTCAGTCAGGTTCTTAAC
>NZ_DFTS01000014.1:59346-63641 GCF_002383015.1 Idiomarina sp. UBA4206 | reverse complement strand
CCGTAGTCAGTCAGGTTCTTAACGATACCCTGAACTTCCTGACCTTCTTGCAAGTTTTCAAGCAGCTCTTCACGCTCTGCACTGTTCTCTTTCTCGATAACAGCACGGCGAGACACAACAACGTTGTTACGTTTTTGATCAAGCTTGATAACTTTGAATTCTAAATCTTTGTTTTCCAGGTGCGTTGTTTCACGTACTGGACGTACATCAACCAGTGAACCAGGCAAGAATGCGCGAACGCCGCCTAAGTCTACTGTGAAGCCACCCTTAACCTTACCAGAAATAATACCGATAACGGTTGCATTGTCTTCGTGTGCTTTTTCAAGCTGCAGCCATGCTTCGTAACGTTTCGCTTTTTCGCGAGACAGAATGGTTTCACCAAAGCCGTCTTCTACTGCATCAAGGGCTACATCAACTTCGTCACCGACGCTGACTTCTAATTCACCTTCTGCATTACGGAACTGTTCTGCTGGAATCGCGCTTTCTGATTTAAGACCCGCGTCTACTAAGACCAAATCTTTTTCGATGGCAACGATAGTACCTTTAACAATGGAGCCCGGGCGTGTTTCAACTTCCTTTAGGCTTTCTTCAAATAATTCTGCAAAATTTTCTGACATAGTGATTAACTTCGCTTATAAATAAGACGTCCACTGAATTTCCGTATACAGCGGGGTTATTAAAAAAGTCTGTTTGCTTCCTTACAACAGACGCCTAATTAAGGTCACATGACCCTAGCTAGCCTTTGAGAGTTTGCTATGAGCAAACATCAATACTTGTTCCAACACGTCGTCTACCGGCGTATCGGTGGAATCCAGATATAACGCATCCTCGGCTGGCTTTAGTGGGGCCACCGAGCGATTCGTATCTCGATCATCTCGTTCTTTTATTTCGTTCACTAATTGATCAATATTAGCATCAAAACCTTTTTCCTTCAATTGCTCAAAGCGTCGCCTTGCGCGCTCTTCGGCTGAAGCCGTCAAAAAGATTTTGGCATCGGCATCGGTAAACACAACGGTTCCCATATCGCGCCCATCGGCTACTAACCCCGGAAGCTCTTTAAAGCCACGCTGACGGCGAAGAAGCGCTTCTCGCACTCTTGGAAGAGCGGCAATTTTAGATGCCATATTACCCACCTGTTCAGTTCGGATCGTCATGGTGACGTCCTCACCTTCAAGAATGATATGCGTTAATGAGCGTTCTTCTTCTGCTTCAAACTTCACGTCCAGGTGCGCCGCTAAAGCCACCAGACTTTCTTCATCTTCCGGCGTAAAATCGTGATGCAAAGCCGCTAATGCCAGCACGCGATAAATCGCGCCGCTGTCCAGCAAATGCCAACCTAGCTTCTCTGCCAGTAGTCGGCTTATCGTTCCTTTTCCTGCCCCACTCGGCCCGTCAATCGTAATGACTGGAATATGAGTTGCCATAAAATCCTCTAATTGCTCTGCATTACGCAGCATTTAGCCGCGCAATTATACGCCTTTGTAAAAAAATTGCATTAATCAAAGTCAGCAAGTCTATGAGTTAACTGTGACAGAGCCGTGAAAACTCAGAGAAATAGTTGGGATAGGTCTTAGCGCAGCAATCCGGATCATTGATCGTAACGCCGGCAGGTGAAAACGCCGCAAGTGAAAAGCACATTGCCATGCGGTGATCATCATAAGTATCAATACACGCGTGTTGCCAGTTCTTAATCGGTTCTATATAGAGGTAATCTCGCCCTTCTTCTACTAGGGCACCCAGTTTGCGCAATTCTGTTGCCATAGCGTACAGGCGATCGGTTTCTTTAACGCGCCAATTAGCCACATTACGAATGGTTGTAGGTTTATCAGCAAAAAGTGCTAATGGTGCAACCGTCATTGCCGCATCTGGAATATCGTTAAAGTCCTGATCGATGCCTTTGACTATTCCCGTTCCGGTAACTGTTATGCTGTTGTCCTGGTAAGCCACAGAGGCTCCCATTTGCTCTATTACCTCAGCAAAACGTTTATCGCCCTGTATCGAGTTTTTACCGACGCCTATTATCTCAACCGGACCTCCCCCTAATAATGCTGCAGCCATCCAGTAGGAGGCCGCACTGGCATCACCTTCTACCCAGTATTCTCCGGGCGACTGATAAACTTGTTTTCCGGCAATGACATAGCATTGAGGAGACTCCTCTTTTACCGAAATACCAAAGTCCGCCAGCATTTGCAGAGTTAAGTTAATATAAGGTCGGGAAACCACCTCGCCTTTTAGCGTTAAGGTTGAATCACCGGGCAACAGAGGAAGCGCCATAAGTAACGCCGAAATAAACTGACTGGATACTGAGCCATCAATTTCAAACTTGCCCGGGGCTAAACCTTGTGAAATAGCGAGTGGTGGAAAGCCCGACTCGCCCAAGTAATCAATTGACGCTCCCTGCATTTGCAAAGCATCAACTAAGTGTTGAACCGGTCGTTCATGCATTCGGGCATCGCCCTTCAGAACCATAGGTGCCTGCTCTTCTTTTGCCGTCGCTGATAACACGGCAATAAGCGGTCGCATCGCTGTTCCGGCATTACCTAAATAAAGTTCAGAGGAAGCCTGACGCCAATGACCACCTAAACCTTCAACCTGAGTTGTAAGTTCATCGTCTTTAAAGCTAACACCCAGAGCAAGCAAAGCTTCACGCATACGACTGGTGTCATCACTGACCAGTAAATTGTGTAAGGTTACGGGAGTCTGGCATAAAGCGGCCATAAGCAGTGCCCGGTTAGCAATACTTTTTGAGCCGGGTAAAGTGACAGTACCGCGACAATGCTGTCGCGGCTCCAAATGAATAGAATTAACCACGCAGCTTTTTCATTGCCTTAATAAAAGCCTGGTTTTCTTCAGGCAGGCCAATGCTGACACGTAAATGATTAGGCAACTCATAGCCACCAACAGGACGTACAATAACGCCCTCATGCAGAAGTTCGTCATAGAGTTTCCCGGCATCGGGCCCGACTTCTATGGTCAAAAAGTTACCATAAGAAGGAATATAGTTAAGGCCTAATTCTTCACAAAACTCAGTTAGCTGCTTCATGCCCTGTGCGTTTAACTC
This sequence comes from Idiomarina sp. UBA4206, assembly GCF_002383015.1. Taxonomy (NCBI): domain Bacteria; kingdom Pseudomonadati; phylum Pseudomonadota; class Gammaproteobacteria; order Alteromonadales; family Idiomarinaceae; genus Idiomarina; species Idiomarina sp. UBA4206. The sequence goes on along the minus strand of NZ_DFTS01000014.1, from coordinate 60,580 downwards.
AACCGCTTTTTGCAAATAGGCATGATCATCCAGTACCACTTCCGCCGCTTTAAGTGACAGCGAATTCATGTTGAATGGCTGGCGAATACGGTTAAGAACATCGGCTACGCTCTCATGACTTACGGCATAACCTGCGCGTAAACCGGCTAACCCATAGGCTTTAGAAAAGGTTCGGCTAACCACCAGGTTAGGGTAATCTTTTATCCACTCAACCGATGGCGCCCGCTCTTCTTCTGGCACATACTCGTAATAAGCTTCATCAAGAACCACGATAATATTTTGCGGTATTTTATCCAGAAAACTTTTCAGTGCAGAAGTCGATAAAAATGTACCCGTTGGATTATTGGGGTTAGCAATAAAAATCATCTTGGTTTTATCGGTAACGGCTTTAGCCATACCATCAAGATCATGGCCATAATCTACCGCAGGAACGGCAACAGGTTTTGCGCCAATAGCCTGAGTAACCAGCGGATACACCACAAACGCATGCTGAGAGAAAATAACTTCGTCTTTATCTGACACAAAGGTACGAGCTAAAATCTCTAAAACATCGTTAGAGCCGTTACCCAGAGTAATTTGTTGCGTACCGACCTCGTTGAGTTCTGCCAGACGACTTTTAAGGTAATAACCGTTAGCATCGGGGTAACGCACTAAATCTGTTAACTCAGCTTCCAGAGCCGTTTTGACCTTTTCACTCAAGCCCAATGGGTTTTCGTTTGAAGCCAGCTTAACCACGTGTTTTAAACCTAACTCACGCTGCAATTCGGATGTTGGCTTGCCCGCCTGATACGGACGTAATTGTTTAACTCCGGGATTAACCAGTTCTAATGCGTTGAATTCTGCCATAGCGATTCACTACCTTTTTTATTCTATTTATTTAGCCAAGCTTACGTTCAAAATCAGCCATATAACTTAGCAATGCTTCTACGCCTTCCACCGGCATTGCGTTATAAATACTGGCTCTCATGCCACCAACAAAGCGATGCCCTTTTAACCCTAATAAACCTTCCTTTTTAGCACCGGCTAAAAAGTCGGCATCGAGTTTGTCATCGGCTAACTGGAAAGGCACATTCATGATTGAACGGTAAGCAGGATTAATGTTGTTTCTGTAAAAATCTGAAGCATCAACAAAGTCATAGATAAGCTGGGCTTTACAATGGTTACGTTCGCCCATAGCAGCTAATCCGCCCTGAGCTTTTAACCACTTGAAAACCAACCCTGCCAGATACCAGGC
>NZ_DFTS01000014.1:56102-59277 GCF_002383015.1 Idiomarina sp. UBA4206 | reverse complement strand
ACCAACCCTGCCAGATACCAGGCAAAGGTATTGGGCGTGTTGTACATAGACCCGTCCTTCGCCTGGAGTTGGTAATCCATGATAGATGACACTTGCTTCTGCGGTTGACCCAAAAGCTTTTTATTGACGATAGCGATAGCAAAACCTGAAGGGCCTATATTCTTCTGAGCGCCGGCGTATATAACACCAAACTTTGAGACATCCAGGGGTTCAGAGAGGATATTTGATGACATATCAGCCACAATGGGTGCTTTAACATCAGGGATCTCATGCAGTGCAATACCATCGACCGTCTCATTGGGACAGTAATGAAAATAGGCAGCATTTTCAGACAGTTTCCAGTCTTTTGGCGACTGAATTTCCTTGCCTTTAGCGCCTTCCTGAACTTGCCCGGCAATATTCACTCTGGAAACGAACTTTTCGGCTTCACGGATAGCAAAACCAGACCATATTCCTGTATCCAGGTAATCTACGGTGGCATGGGGTGACGCGATATTCTGTGGAACCGCAGAAAACTGGCCTCGCCCTCCGCCTTGTAGAAAGAGTACTTCGTAGTCGTCCGGTACATTTAGCAGGTCGCGCAGGTCTTGCTCAGCTTCACGTGCCATATGGACATAAGCAGGGTCACGGTGGGAAATTTCCATCACCGATACACCCTGCCCATTCCAGTTCAATAACTCTTCCTGAGCTTGTTTCAACACCTCGACCGGCAACATTGCCGGTCCGGCAGAAAAGTTAAACAACTGGCTCATGACTCGTCGGAACCCTCTTGATTTTCAGAGCTATCCTCAGAAGAGACTTCGCCTTCCTCAGCAATGACTTCGCCGTCGATGAGAGACTCATCTTCGTCAATTTCATCAATGCGCTGCAGGCCAACCACTTTTTCGTCATCAGCTGTACGAATTAAGCGTACGCCCTGAGTGTTACGACCAACGGTTGAGACCTCATTAACACGCGTTCTGACCAGAGTACCTTTATTACTGATAAGCATGATCTCGTTGCCATCAATAACTTCCATGGCGCCGACAACGGAACCATTACGCTCGCTGACCTTAATAGAGACAACACCTTTGGTCGCACGACTCTTAGCCGGGTATTCACTTAGCGGCGTACGTTTGCCGTAACCGTTTTCAGTCACGGTTAATACATTCGCTTCTTCCTCTTCGTATTCGCGAGGAACAATCAGTGATACAACACGCTGTCCTTCTTCCAAACGAATACCACGAACACCGGTTGCTGTACGGCCCATTGAACGCACTTGCTCTTCCGCGAAGCGCACCACTTTGCCGGCGTCAGAGAACAGCATAATTTCGCCGCTACCGTCAGTGATATCAACACCAATCAGTTCATCGTCATCAACCAGGTTCAGTGCAATGATTCCGCCGTTACGAGGACGTGAGTACTCTGGTAATGGCGTTTTCTTAATGGTCCCTTTACGGGTAGCCATAACAACGAACTTATCTTCCGGGTAATCCCGTGTTGGCAGAATAGCGGTAATACGTTCGTCGGCTTCAAGCGGTAACAAGTTGACGATAGGCTTGCCTCGAGAAGCACGACTTGCCAACGGCAACTGGTAAACTTTCATCCAGTAAATACGACCACGGGTTGAAAAGCATAAAATGGTGTCATGCGTGTTCGCTACCCACAGTCTTTCAATAAAGTCTTCGTCTTTCATCTTAGTGGCGGCTTTACCTTTACCACCACGACGCTGAGCTTCGTACTCAGTCAACGGTTGATACTTCACATAACCTTCGTGAGAAAGCGTCAGAACAACATCTTCTTCATTGATTAAGTCTTCCATGCTGATGTCATGTGCAGCGGCGGTAATATCGGTTTTACGCTCATCGCCAAAGTTACTGCGTATTTCAACCAGCTCTTCACGAATCACTTCCATCAGGCGCTCTGAACTGTTCAGAATATGCAGCAGTTCAGCAATTTGTTCTAACAGACCTTTGTATTCATCCAGAATTTTTTCGTGCTCTAAACCAGTCAGTTTATGCAGACGTAAATCCAAAATGGCCTGAGCCTGTTCTTCAGTCAGGTGATAGTTGTCACCCCGAATGCCGTATTCTTCAGGCAGATGATCAGGACGCGCAGCATCAACACCGGCGGTTTCCAGCATTGAAGCAACATCACCCAGCTGCCATGCGCGGGCAATTAGCCCGGCTTTAGCTTCAGCAGGCGTGGGTGAACGACGGATAAGCTCAATAATTTCGTCAATATTAGCCAGCGATATCGCCAGACCTTCCAGGATATGAGCACGTTCACGAGCTTTGCGTAATTCGTAGACTGAGCGGCGGGTAACCACTTCACGACGGTGGCGAATGAAGCAATCCAGCATATCGCGCAGGTTAAACAGACGCGGCTGACCTTTATCCAGGGCAACCATATTAATGCCAAACACAACCTGTAACTGGGTATTAGCATACAAATGGTTAAGAACAACTTCGCCAACATCGCCACGACGAATTTCAATGACGATACGCATACCGTCTTTGTCAGACTCGTCACGTAAAGCACTAATACCTTCAACGCGCTTTTCTTTAACCAGTTCAGCTATTTTTTCAATTAAGCGGGCTTTATTCACCTGATACGGAATTTCCGTAACAATGATGGTTTCTTTACCCGTTTTCTCGTCGACTTCCACTTCCGCCTGAGCGCGCAAATGAATACGACCACGACCGGTTTTATAAGCTTCAACGATACCGCTGCGACCTGAAATTGTCGCTGCTGTCGGGAAGTCCGGACCCGGGATGTATTCCATTAACCCTTCAACATCAATATCCGGGTTATCAATCATCGCCAGTGAGCCGTCAATAACTTCCGTCAGGTTATGAGGCGGGATATTGGTTGCCATACCAACAGCAATACCCGAGGAACCGTTAACTAACAGGTTGGGTACGCGGGTTGGCAATACATCAGGAATACGCTCTGTACCGTCGTAGTTATCGACAAAGTTAACGGTCTCTTTGTCCAGGTCGGCTAAAAGCTGATGAGCAATTTTTGCCATGCGAATTTCGGTATAACGCATCGCAGCGGCTGAGTCTCCGTCAACAGAACCAAAGTTCCCCTGACCATCAACCAACATATAACGCAATGAAAAGTCCTGCGCCATACGAACAATCGTGTCATAAACTGCGCTGTCTCCGTGAGGGTGATATTTACCAATCACATC
>NZ_DFTS01000014.1:53301-55974 GCF_002383015.1 Idiomarina sp. UBA4206 | reverse complement strand
TGGCGCGCCCGACAATAACGCTCATGGCATAATCGAGGTACGAACTTTTCAGTTCGTCTTCAATATTTACCGGTGACACTTCTCTGGCTAGATCGCTCATAGTTTATTCCCTAAATATAGATCCGCATATTCATTGTTATTTTGATCCAATCATTGTACCCATCCCAAACGCGTCTCGCACCCTCTTTTTCTTATTCTTTGCCTGAGGTAGACTAGCCGCGTTATCCATCTCTTAAAGACGCATAATCTATGACCACCAGTCGCTCTAAAACTGAACAAAAAAACGTCGATCCGGAAGAGATCGCAAAATTTTCAGCACTCGCCTCGCGCTGGTGGGACCCGGATGGCGAATTTAAACCTTTGCATAAAATCAACCCGGTCCGGCTGGGCTTTATCGAAAACCATACCGAAGGGCTTTTCGGCAAGAAAGTACTGGATGTCGGTTGTGGCGGTGGATTACTCAGTGAAGCCATGGCGGAACGAGGCGCTGAGGTTACCGGTATTGATTTGGCCGAGCAGTCATTAAAGGTGGCGCGTTTGCACGCATTAGAAAGTGGCCGCCAAATTGACTATCAATGCATTGCCGTTGAAACGCTGGCCGAACAAAACACCGACAGCTACGACGTAGTGACCTGTCTGGAAATGCTTGAACACGTTCCTGACCCGGCCGCCATAGTACAAGCCTGCGCCAAAGCGGTTAAGCCCGGGGGATTAGTCTTTTTCTCCACTTTGAATCGTAATGTAAAATCCTGGTTATTGGGTATTGTCGCTGCCGAGCATATTTTAGGCTGGGTACCGAAAGGAACTCATCAGCATCAACGTTTTATTCGCCCGTCAGAACTTTTAAGTATGACTGACAAAGCCGCTTTAGAAGATATCGCTATTAATGGCTTAATTTTTCATCCTTTAAAAGGCTTTGTACTTTCAGACGAAGATGTTGATGTAAATTACATTGTCGCTTTGAAAAAGCCGGAGTAATTAATGAGTTCCTCAGATAAAAGTTCTCCGGTAAAAGCTGTCCTGTTTGATTTAGATGGCACCTTACTTGATACCGCACCCGATTTAGGCGCCGCATTAAATGCTGTTTGTGAGCAATACGAGCGCCCTGCTGTCACTGCTGAAGTGTTTACACCAGTTGCGTCCCATGGTTCCAGAGGCTTACTAAAATTGGCCTTTGATGACAATTATACGCACATGGAAACAGAGCTGAGACACGCCTTCCTGAGTGCCTATAAGAATAATATCGCCACTCATACCCAACCTTACCCGGGTGTTCTGGAACTACTGGCAGTATTACAGCGTGAGTCCATTAAAATCGCGATAGTGACCAACAAGCCTGAACGCCTGACACACCTGTTATTACCACACTTCCCTGAATTTGAAGCCATTGAAGTTGTGGTGAGCGGCGATACTCTCAGTGTCGCAAAACCATCGCCTGAGCCTTTATTCTATGCCGCGGAGAAACTGGGTGTTGAACCAACAGACTGCCTTTACGTGGGTGATGCCGAACGCGATATTGAAGCCGGCCGTAACGCCGGAATGGTCACGGTGCTTGCCGAGTACGGTTATATCAGTAACGAAGACCAACCCCAGCGCTGGCAGGCCGATTATCACATTGAATCTCCACTGGCATTGCTGGAGTTACTGGCTATCAATAACTCTTGATCTATTAACTTCCTTTAAAAGACAAAAAAATTATATAGAAAACTTTTCAGCGCAAACTCAGGCCAGTTAAAGGCTGGCAAAAAATCAAGATTCTGAATTCAAAATTATTCCGTTTTTACCGTTAAATTCACTTGATCGTATTGCCAGTTAGACCTAGCATACAGTTCATCCCAGACACACTAGATATTGTGTAAATATCGCTCTGTACAACTAATAAGCACTATATCTTGTGGCTACAAACCTATAACAAAAAGCTAAGAGTCGGCGCAAAATGAACGAGCAACTTTATGTTACGAAACGCAGCGGCGAACGCGAACCGCTAAACCTCGATAAAATTCACCGAGTGATCATGTGGGCTGCCGAAGGACTGAATAATGTCTCAGCCTCTCAGGTTGAAATTAAATCTCACATTCAGTTTTACGATGGCATTAAAACTGAAGACATTCATGAAACTATCATTAAAGCAGCTGCCGATCTCATTTCGGAAGATGCGCCCGACTATCAGTATATGGCAGCGCGACTGGCTATCTTCCACTTGCGTAAACGTGCTTACGGTAAGTTTGAACCGCCGCGTCTATACGACCATGTGAAAAAAATGGTGGCCGAGCATCGCTACGATGAACATCTGATGGATGACTACAGCGAAGAAGAGTTTGATCAAATGGACGAGTTCCTTGATCACTGGCGTGACATGAACTTCTCTTATGCTGCGGTTAAACAGCTGGAAAACAAGTATCTGGTTCAGAACCGGGTAACGGGTGACATCTATGAAAGCGCGCAGTTCTTATACATATTAGTCGCCGCTTGTCTGTTTTCGGATTACCCGAAAAGCACTCGTATGGATTACGTTAAACGTTTCTACGATGCAGCTTCTGAATTTAAAATTTCTCTACCGACACCGATTATGTCAGGTGTACGTACGCCGACACGTCAATTCAGCTCCTGTGTTTTAATTGAAGCTGGCGATAGTCTCGACTCTATTAATGCCACCGCCAGTGCTATCGTAAA
>NZ_DFTS01000014.1:47843-53251 GCF_002383015.1 Idiomarina sp. UBA4206 | reverse complement strand
CTATCGTAAAATACGTCTCTCAGCGCGCCGGTATAGGTATTAACGCGGGGCGTATTCGCGCATTAGGCAGCCCTATCCGTAATGGTGAAGCTTTCCACACCGGTTGTATCCCATTCTATAAATACTTCCAGACAGCCGTTAAAAGCTGCTCACAAGGTGGTGTTCGTGGTGGCGCGGCTACCTTGTTCTACCCTCTTTGGCACCTGGAAGTTGAAAGTCTATTAGTACTGAAAAATAACCGGGGTGTTGAGGAAAACCGGGTTCGCCACCTGGACTATGGTGTTCAATTTAACCGCACCATGTATCAGCGCCTGATTAAAGACGATTACATTACCCTATTCAGCCCGTCGGACGTTCCGGGGCTTTACGACGCCTTCTTTGAAGATCAGGACGAATTTGAGCGTTTATACCAGCAATACGAACAGGATGAGAGCATCCGTAAAAAACGTATTAAAGCCATTGAGCTGTTTGGTCTGTTTATGCAGGAGCGTGCCAGCACCGGCCGTATCTATGTGCAAAACGTAGATCATTGCAACACACACAGTCCATTTGACTCTAAAGTTGCGCCTATCCGTCAAAGTAACTTGTGTCTTGAGATTGCATTGCCAACTAAGCCATTAAGTCACGTAAATGACGAAGAAGGTGAAATAGCGCTTTGTACTCTGTCAGCCTTTAACTTAGGTAAAATTGAAAGCCTGAGTGAGTTTGAAAACTTAGCAGACTTGGCCGTTCGCGCACTGGACAGCCTGCTGGATTATCAGGAGTACCCTGTTCCGGCAGCGTACAACGCCACCATGAACCGCCGTACTCTGGGTATTGGTGTTATTAACTTTGCTTATTACTTAGCCAAGCACGGTGTTAAATATTCAGACGGCTCTGCAAACGGCCTGGTTCACCAGACCTTTGAAGCTATACAATATTACCTGATGCAAGCTTCAATGAACCTGGCTAAAGAAAAAGGCGCCTGCCCTAAATTTAATGAGACCACTTACTCTCAGGGCATTATGCCAACCGATACCTATAAGAAAGACCTGGACAAAGTGTGCGACGAGCCACTGCATTTAGACTGGGATAAGCTTCGTGCTGACATTAAACAACACGGTATGCGTAATTCAACATTATCCGCTCTAATGCCGTCAGAAACATCGTCTCAGATTTCTAATGCAACTAACGGTATCGAGCCTCCTCGTGGTTTTGTCAGCATTAAGTCGTCAAAAGACGGGGTAACTAAACAGGTTGTCCCTGACTACGAAAACTTGAAAGACAAATACGAGTTGTTATGGCAAATACCGAATAACAAAGGGTATCTTGAGCTGGTTGGTATCATGCAAAAATTTGTGGATCAGACAATTTCTGCAAACACCAATTACGACCCTAACAAGTTTGATGCGGGTAAAGTACCGATGAAACAGCTTCTGCAAGACTTGTTAACCGCTTATAAACTGGGAGTTAAAACGCTCTATTATCACAACACTCGTGATGGTGCTGCTGACAACCAGTCCGACATTGCTGCACGTCAACGTGCCGACAAGCCTCAGGCCCAGAGCGCAGAAGTTATCATCGAAGAAGATGACGATTGTGCCGGTGGTGCTTGTAAAATTTAATAATAAGGATTTTAGCGAATGTCGTACTCAACGTTTAACCAAGAGCAGAATAACCCGTTAACGGAGCCTATGTTTTTAGGCAACTCCGTTAACGTTGCTCGCTATGATCAACAAAAACACAGTATTTTCGAAAAACTTATCGAAAAACAAATCAGCTTTTTCTGGCGCCCTGAAGAAATCGATGTCAGCCGTGACCGCATCGACTTTAATAAACTGACTGCCAGCGAAAAGCATGTGTTTATTTCTAACTTGAAGTATCAGACACTTCTGGATTCGATTCAGGGTCGTTCGCCGAATATCGCGCTACTACCTATCGTATCCCTTCCTGAGTTAGAAACCTGGATCGAAACCTGGTCATTCTTTGAGACCATTCACTCGCGGTCATACACGCACATACTGCGTAACTTGTTTAGTGACCCCAGCGAAGTCTTTGAAGATATTGTCATTAACGAGCAAATTAAAATTCGCGCTAATGACATCTCAAAGTACTACGACGATCTTATTTTTTACACTCAGCTGCTACAAACCCACGGCGAAGGCGATATTGTCGTTGACGGTAAGACCTATACGGTCACTCAGCGCGAAATAAAGAAAAAGCTGTTTTTGTGCATTAACTCGGTTAACGCTCTGGAAGCTATTCGTTTTTACGTTAGCTTTGCCTGCACCTTTGCTTTTGCAGAACGTGAATTAATGGAAGGTAACGCAAAAATCATCAAACTGATTGCTCGCGATGAAAACGTTCACCTTACATCAACACAGCACATTCTTAATTTGTGGCAGTACGGCGAAGACGATCCGGAAATGAAAGAAATTGCCGAAGAGCTTCGCGATGATGCCTACGAGATTTTCATGACAGCTGTTAAACAGGAAAAACAGTGGGCGCACTACTTGTTTAAAGACGGTTCAATGATAGGTCTGAACGAAAGCATGCTGTGCCAATATGTCGAGTACATTGCCAACTTGCGTATGCAGGCCATAGGCTTTGATGCTCCATTTGAAAATCAGCGTTCTAACCCACTGCCCTGGATGAACAAGTATCTGGTGTCAGACAACGTTCAGGTAGCACCACAAGAGTCTGAAATTACCTCTTACCTTGTTGGTCAAATAGACAGTGAGGTTAATGCCTCCGACCTTGGGGACTTTGATCTCTAAGCTATGGCCAACACCTTTAAAGTCAAAGTCAACGGCGGGCCCGAGCTTGCCGTTGATGCGACTGAAGGCACTTTACTCGAAGCCTTAGAGAAGCATCAGTTAGAAATGCATTACCATTGTCGTAGTGGTTTCTGTGGTGCCTGCAGAAGCACGTTAAAGTCCGGCACAGTTCGCTATACAACCGAGCCGCTCGCCTATGTCAGAAAAGGCGATATTCTGCCCTGTTGTTGCGTTCCTGAATCAGATTTAGATATTGAGCACTAGCCTTATTCATTAAATCGATTGTGCCCATCGTACAGAAGAATTGTTAACCAGCACTAAAATCTGGATAATGACCGCAATCTATTTTTGCGAGAGAGGTATTTCATGTTTACAGTAATTTTTGGACGTCCTGGTTGTCCTTTTTGTGTTCGTGCCGTAGAAGTTGCGGACAAATTAAAAGCCGATATGGATGACTTTGATTATCGCTATGTCGATATTCACGCTGAAGGTATCAGCAAGGCTGACCTTGAAAAAACAGTCGGTAAACCTGTCCAGACTGTTCCTCAAATTTTTGTCGACGAACAACACGTTGGCGGATTCACTGAATTTGAAGCTTACGCAAAAGAAAACTTAGGGCTTTACACCGCCTAATTTGCGCTTACGAATTCATGTCTAGAGGCGGCTATTTAGCCGCCTCTATTGCTTGTTTAACCCGCTTTTCAGACACCGGATACTTGGTTCCCAGGGTTTGAGCAAAGAACGAGACTCTTAACTCTTCAATCATCCAGCGGATCTCGGCAACATCATCGGGAACTACCGAACCTTTATTTTCGTAAGCTTTCACCACCGCTTTATACTGCTCTTCAAGGTTAGCTAAAGTCAGTGTCATTAAGCGATCCTTATTGGGATCAACCGGCAGCTTTTCCAGACGTCGTTGAATGGCTTTGAGATAACGCACTATGTCGCTAAGCCGATGACTGCCATAAGCTGAAACAAAACCCGCAAACACCAGGTTATCTAACTGGTCCTGAATATCGCCCCGGGACTGGATTTGATCCAGCGGAATTTTTCCTTTCAGTGCTTTTCGAACTTGTTGTGACAACAGCAGGCATTGCTCGACTTCCAATGCGATTTTTTCAACGCGCTCATTCAAGTTTGCGCGTACAACGTCTTTGAGTTGCCCAAAACTTTGTTTATCTCTTAGCTTATTGCCCTGTTCTATCTGCTCCTGGATAAGGCCATCTACTGCTGCGGCGATACAATCCGCGATTAATGCGTCTACCTTGCCCCAGGGGTTAAAATACATGGCTAATTTAGCTTTGTTCGATAAAGACTTCTGCAAGTGCTTAACAGGCGATGGTATCTGTTGCAGCAGCAACTCCCGCACGCCGGTTTTATGATGCTGTTTTGCTTGCTCCGGGTTATCGAATAGCTGCAGTGCAACCTGACCTTTACCTTTGTTTATCAGACCGGGGTAAGCCTTGAGCTCAAAACCTTGCTGGCGCTCGGTAATCACCTCCGGTAAGTCATCAAAATCCCAGCTATCAACCTGTTCACGGCTAATATCATCACCGGCGGTTTTTTCTAAACGCTGCTGCACCTTACCGGATAACTGTTGTTGAAGACTTTGCAGGTCACGTCCCTGGCTAACCAGTTTCTTTCCATCAAAAATTTTAAAATTCATACGTAGGTGAGCCGGTAGAGAGGACTCATCCCAGTTTTCTTCCGGGACCGTCACACCGGTCATGCGACGCAGCTTAGTCGCCATAGCGTCGGTTAAACGCCCTTGCATAGGCTCAACATCAGCCATTATCGCGCCAGCAAAGTTTGGTGCCGGCACAAAATTTCGGCGCAGGGCTTTTGGCAACGATTTAATTAAGTGGGCAATACGCTCTTCCCGTAATGCCGGAATGTGCCAGTCAAAGCCCTCAAGCTTCACCTGATTCAGAATACCCAGCTGGATATTCACACTGACACCGTCGTCTTCCGCATTGGGTTCAAAATGGTAACTCAAGGGTAAGCGTAAGTTGCCTTGTCGCCAAAACTCCGGGTATTCGTTTTCAGTAATGTGCTCGGTTTCGCCGGCAATTAAATCATCTCGTTCAAAGAACAGTAATTTGGGCTCTTTTTTAGCTGCTTTGTGCCACCAGCCGGCCAATAGCTTTTCGTTATAAATCCCTTCGGGTATGGCACGGTCGTAAGCCTCAAATAAAACCTCTTCATCCACCAGAATATCCCGACGCCGAGATTTCGCTTCCAGAGCTTGAATATCGCTAATTAATTTCAAGTTATGTTGAATAAAAGGCAACTTGCGCGTTAGCTGGGAGTTAACTAAAGCTTCCCGGATAAAAATCTCCCGAGCTTTAACCGGTACAACCGGCCCATATTGAACGCGTCGTCTGGGCACCAGGATAAGACCCAGCAAAGTTACTTGCTCATCAGCAATAACACTGCCTTTTTTCTTTTCAAAATGAGGTTCCAGGTACTGTTTTTTGACTAAATGAGAAGCCGCTTCCTCAACCCATAAAGGATCAATATCGGCGTTAATTCGTGCGTACAATTTAGACGTTTCCGCCAGCTCTGCAGTAACAACCCATTTTGGTGGCTTACCAAATAAACCTGAACCAGGGAAAATATGAAACCGGCTTTGTCGGGTTCCCTGATATTCCG
>NZ_DFTS01000014.1:45889-47725 GCF_002383015.1 Idiomarina sp. UBA4206 | reverse complement strand
AAGCCTACCTGCGACAATAAGCCAGCAATTAAAGCCCGATGCACTTGCTCATAGGTAGCGGCTTCATCGTTAATGGATAAACCCATCTCCCGAACCGTTTGCCGACTTTGTGTATAAATGTCCTGCCACTCGCGCAGCCGCATAAAATGAATAAATTCACGGCCCATCTGTTTACGGAATTGGTTACCTGACAGCGCTTTTTGCTGTTCTTTTATATAATTCCATAAGTTTAAAAAGGCCATAAAGTCGGAGCTTTTATCACGAAAACGCTGGTGCCATTCATCCGCTTTTTGCTGTGCGTCGTGGGGACGCTCACGCGGGTCCTGAATACTCAGCGCGGCGGTAATTACGAGCATTTCTCTCACACAGCCATATTGCTGCCCCGCCAGCACCATTCTGGCTAATCTTGGGTCCAGAGGCAGTCGTGACAATTGTCGGCCCGTATCAGTTAACTGTGGACGCTCAGCTTTGCGCCCAGGCTCAATTGCGTGCAGCTCCTCCAGCAGGTTCAGACCATCTTTAACAAAGCGTTCATCCGGCTTCTGGACAAAAGGAAACTGGCGAATATCACCTAACCGTAACGCCGACATTTGCAAGATAACAGCTGCTAAGTTAGTACGAAGGATCTCAGGGTCGGTGTACTCCGGGCGCTGCAAAAAGTCATCTTCGCTATAGAGGCGAATGCAAATACCCGGGCCAATACGCCCACAACGCCCTTTACGCTGGTTAGCACTGGCTTGAGAAATAGGTTCAATAGGTAAGCGCTGTACTTTAGTGCGGTAACTGTAACGGCTCATGCGCACGGTGCCCGGATCAATAACAAAGCGTATACCCGGAACCGTTAATGAGGTTTCTGCTACGTTTGTGGCGATAACCACTCGGCGTTGACTGTGCGCCTGAAACACCCGATTCTGCTCATGCGATGACAAACGCGCATACAGAGGAAGAACCTCTGTACTTCGCAACTTCAAATCGCCAATAGCTTCCGCATAGTCGCGTATTTCCCGTTCGCCACTGGCAAAAATAAGAATGTCCCCTTCACTTTCACGTTGCAGCTCTTCTACCGCTTCACAAACACCCTGAAGTACGTCTGCATCAGCTGCTTTCCCGTCGTCTTTGGGCGGTCGATACCGAACCTCCACGGGGTAAGTTCGCCCGGTTACTGTCAACACGGGCGCGTCATGAAAGTGCTTTGAAAAACGCTCAGTTTCAATGGTTGCTGAGGTAATAACCAGTTTAAGATCGCGTCGCTTAGGCAATAACGTATGCAGTACACCCAACAAAAAGTCGATATTAAGGCTCCGTTCATGAGCCTCATCGATAATAATGGCATCGTATTGCAGTAGCAGAGGATCTTGCTGCAATTCAGACAACAACATGCCATCGGTCATCAGCTTAATTGCCGTGGTTGGTGCCGTTTCATCCTGAAACCGTATTTTGTAGCCAACCTGAGTTTTATTGTGGTCCTGCAGTTCTTCACCAATACGGGCGGCTACACTGCGTGCGGCTAAGCGCCGGGGTTGCGTGTGACCTATAGTCCCTTTACGGCCATAGCCCAGTTCCAGCAACATTTTCGGTAACTGGGTGGTTTTACCCGACCCGGTTTCGCCGGCAATAACCACCACCTGATTCTGTTCAATGGCCGACTTAATGTCATTACGCTGCTGAGCAACCGGTAATTCGTCTGGGTAACTAATATGAAACTTTTGTTGTTGCCGCTCCAGATACTCCAGCTCGGCAGTTTCAATGTCGGCAGCTATCCGCTCCAGCACCTGTTGCTGTCGTTGCTCGTTTTTAATTTTGCTCAGACCACGCAAACGGCCGCGCAATAGCGCG
>NZ_DFTS01000014.1:45427-45759 GCF_002383015.1 Idiomarina sp. UBA4206 | reverse complement strand
CTGACGTGTTGTACATTGCTCTAATTGTGTCTGAAACTTCTCAACAAAAGGGTTACTGTGCGATTTTTGACGACTCATAGACTCCGAACTTATTCATCCTCGTTATAAATAGCGACTTCCGCTTTATCCTCACCTTTAAAATAACCCCGGTACATGCCTTCGGTATTAAATGGCATCGCAATATTACCCTGAGCATCAATAATTATGACACCACCGGTACCGCCGGCATCCTGCAACACACCATGAATAACTTCATCGCCCGCGTCACTCACCGAAAGCCCTTTATATTTAACTCGAGAGCAAATATCGGCAGCCACGTGGAAGCGAATAAA
>NZ_DFTS01000014.1:34160-45306 GCF_002383015.1 Idiomarina sp. UBA4206 | reverse complement strand
GAGACAGCGCAGCTGTCATTATCAGCCCATGTACCAGCACCAATAATGGGGGAATCCCCTATTCTACCATAACGTTTAGCTGTCATGCCTCCGGTTGACGTACCGGCACTCAACAGTCCGTCTTTATCAACCGCAACAGCCCCAACCGTTCCGTATTTGTAATCAATATCCAGGTATTCCCAGGCCTGCTGCTCTGGCTGTTCACTTTTCTTAATGGTTTCTTTAGCTTTCTGTAACTGCTGATAACGATGCTCGGTATTAAAGTAACTGTTCTCTACCTGCTCCAGTCCCTGCTGACGAGAAAACTGCTCTGCGCCTTCACCACTTAGCATCACATGTACAGACTCTTCCATTACTTCGCGGGCTAATTCTATTGGACTTTTTACCGTCTTCACACCCGCAATTGCCCCGGCATTTCCGTTCAGACCTTCCATCAGTGAAGCGTCAAGCTCATGTTCTTCGTCCCAGGTATAAACGGCGCCTTTGCCAGAGTTAAAAAGTGGTGAGGCTTCCATTACCTGAATAGCGGCAATAACGGCTGTAGTACTGTCACCGCCTTCTTTCAATACCTTTCGGCCGGCTTCTAACGCTTCTGTCAGTTTATCTTTGTAGGCTTGTTCCTGTTCAGCGGTTAAATTGGCCCGGGTAATTGTTCCGGCTCCGCCGTGAATGGCCATGGCATATTCAACATCGTGATCATCAGCGTGCGCCGGTAACAACGATCCAAACGCAGCAGCGGTAAGTAATGCAGATAAATAGAGTTTTTTCATCTCGACCTCGGTTTTATTGTTATAGGCTAGACTGTTAGTAATAGCATAGTCGCAGGAAACTACCGAACTGACAACGAGGAGATTTTCAGATGCCGACTTATCACGTTGAATACACACACTTAGGCGATAAACAGCAAATAACACTGGAAGTTGACGGCAACTCATTAGGTGACGACCAGGAGTTTAGAGACGCTATTGCACGACGGTTAGCTGAACGTATATTACCCCACGCAGAACTCGCTTTTCGTCATGAAGATGAACGCACTCTCGAGCAGAAACTGAATAAAGCCTACGATGTTCAAGTGAACAAAATTGAAAGGCAGTGAGTGGCTGAATTCCTCCTTGTCCTCGTGCTATAGTTTTCTTTTTCCGCTGAGCAGTTAGGCTTATGGCACAAAACGAACAAGAAACTTTTTACTGGCACGATTACGAGACATGGGGGGCTAACCCATTAGTCGACCGCCCCGCACAGTTTGCCGGCTTGCGCACAGATGCCAATTTTAACGTTATCGGTCGGCCGTTAACGCTTTACGCTCAGCCTACGCCAGACTTTCTGCCTAACCCGGAAGCCACCTTAATTACCGGTATTACGCCACAGCTTGCACTGAAACAAGGTGTCGGTGAAGCCGAATTCAGCAAAGCCATAGCAAAAGAGTTTCAGCAGCCCAATACCACCATTATTGGTTACAACAATATTCGCTTTGACGACGAAGTCACCCGTTTATTGTTCTATCGTAATTTTTATGACCCCTACGAGTACAGCTGGCAAAATGGCAATTCACGCTGGGACTTAATAGATGTGGTGCGCGCCTGTTTTGCGCTGCGTCCGGACGGTATTAACTGGCCGGAAAATGCAGACGGACAGCCCAGTTTAAAACTCGAGCACTTAAGTGTTGCTAATAACATTGAACATGGTCAGGCGCACGATGCTATGTCGGACGTTTATGCAACCATCGGCCTGGCGAAGCTTATTAGTGAAAAGCAACCTAAACTCTGGCAGTGGGCCTACAGTATTCGCCGTAAACAAAAATTACTGAACCTGTTTAACTGGCAGGCACCCGAACCTTTAGCCCATGTTAGTGGGTTTTACGGTACAGCAAACCGCTATTTGTCGGCCATACTGCCGCTGGGCTTTCACCCTAAACAGAACAATAACGTCATAGCCTGGGACTTGCGCGTTCCCCCTATGGATTTTGCTGAGAAATCAGTCGAGGAATTAACCGCTTTAACTTACACCAGCCGCAAAGAACTCGATGAGCAAGGACTTAAGAAAAGTGGGTTACAAAATATTCATTTGGGTCGCTGTCCTTTCTTAGCGCCCATTAAAACCATTTCTTCTGAGGCAGCAAGTAACGCAACGTTAGATACAGCAGCTATTGAAGCAAACGCCAAATGGCTGCAGGAAAACAGCGACTTCCGCGACAAACTCATGCAGGTGTTCGAACAAACAAAAGAGTTCGCGCCCAGAACAGACGTTGATCACCAGATATACGATGGCTTCTTCTCCCCCCAGGATAAAAAGCATATGGAGATTATTCGCTCATCTGAACCTCAGCAACTGGCTGGGCTGGAGCTGGACTTTCAGGACAAGCGCATGCCGCAGTTGTTACTGCGCTACCGGGCAAGAAACTACCCTTCAACGCTCACGGACAAAGAGCTGAACCAGTGGCGTCAATTTTGCCAGCAACGCTTAGTAGAGCCACCAGAAGGTATGTTGTCTGCTGAGGAGTTTGCGCTCAAACTTGAGGACTTAGCGAGCCAGCACCAGGAAGACACGCATAAACTGCGTTTATTAAAGTCTCTGTATGACTACGCCGCTTCCCTGTAATAACACCGAGTCCTTTGACTACATTATAGTCGGTGCCGGCTCTGCCGGCTGTACTTTAGCGAACAGATTAACTGAATGTGGCAGGTACCGCGTATTACTATTAGAAGCCGGAACCTCTCATGGCGGTCTGTTCTCAGATATGCCCTCCGGCTTTGCGCGCTTTATGCACAGCCGAAAATTCAACTGGCTGTACCGCAGTCAAAAAGAGCCTCAACTCGATAACGAAAAAGGCTGCTATACCCCAAGAGGAAAGATGCTGGGTGGAAGTAGCGGTATCAATGCCATGATATACACCCGCGGCCTGGCAAGTGACTATAACGCCTGGGCTGAACTGGGGAATCACGGCTGGAGCTATAGAGACCTGCTTCCCTATTTTATAAAGAGTGAAAATAACAGCCGCGGACACTCAAAGTACCATGGTGACAACGGACCATTGTCGGTATCCGATGTAGCCCCGTACTATAGTGTATCAAGACAATTCTTAGAGGCCTGTGATCAATACGGTTTAAGAGCTAACCCGGACTTTAACGGCTCTCAACTTGAGGGGCACGGTGCATACCAGTTTACGATTAAAGACGGGAAACGATGCAGTGCATACCACGCTTACCTCAAACCGGCTTTAACTCGCACAAACTTAACCGTGTTATCTGGTTGTTTAACCGAGCGCGTGCTGTTTTCAGGTAAACAGGCCACAGGCGTTTGCTACCAGCAAGGCAGAAACCAATATATAGCGAATGCAGAGAAAGAGGTCATCCTTTGTGCGGGGGCATTTAACTCTCCTCAAATTCTATTACGTTCGGGTATTGGCTCCGCCGAGCAATTAACTAAGTCCGGAATTGAGTTAGTTCATGAAAACTCTGCTGTCGGCAAAAACCTCCAGGAGCACGTTGATATCAGTATTCATTGTAAGAACAACGCCAAAGACGGACTGACTCTTACGCCCTGGGGTTTAGTGAAGCTATCAGTTCCTTTTGTGAGCTACCTATTCACAAAGAAAGGTCAGTTAGCCCATTCTCTGGCTGAAGTCGGCGCGTTTTACTGCTCGTCCGGCAAAGTGCAGGAGCCGGACATTCAAGTTCACTTGCTGCCGGTAATGTTTAACGACAGCGGCTATGACTGGACACCAACCTTAAAACAAGGTTTTACCTGTCATGTGTGTTTATTAAGGCCGGAGTCCCGCGGGGAAGTTAGACTGAACCCGGAAAACGCTTTTGGCAAACCACTCATTACTTATGGTTTTCTAAAAGAAGAAAGCGACAAGAAAGCCTTAATTAACGGTATAAAAAAAGCTTTTGAAATACTAAAGCAGCCCGCTTTATCAAAGCATCATGGTGGGTTTATATTCCCCAGCCCAGAACTTAGTGACGACCAACTTTTAAAGCAAATTAAGTCAAAATGCGGACTTATCTACCATCCGACAGGAACCTGTAAAATGGGGCCTGAAAATGACAACGACGCTGTCGTTAGCCCAGAGTTAAGAGTAAAAGGTGTTGAACGGCTTCGGGTCGTGGATGCATCCATTATGCCCCGTGTTATAAGTGGTAATACGAACGCCCCCACCATCGCTATAGCAGAAAAAGGCGCCGACTTAATAAAAGCCGACGCCTGATAAAACCGCTCCTGAGTTTGTCAGTGACTAGCTCAGCTGTTTTTATTCCCCACCCGGAATAAACGAGCCAGTGCAGGAATAAGAATAAGCGCACCCAGCATATTCCACAGGAACATAAAGGTTAACAGTATGCCCATGTCCGCCTGGAACTTAATGGGTGAGAATATCCAGGTTGCAACACCAATGGCCAGCGTGAGGCCAGTAAAGCCTACTGCTTTGCCAGTGTTGTCCAGCGAGTGCTTATAGGTATCCTGCAGCGACATGCCCTGCTCCAGACCTTCTTTCACCTTACTGTAGATATAAATGCCGTAATCGACACCAATACCAACCCCTAAGGCAATAACCGGTAAGGTCGCAACTTTAATACCAATGCCTAATACCGCCATCAGACCCTGACTCATTACCGTAGTGAAAGCCAGAGGCAGAACAATACAGGCAACCGTACGAATACTGCGGAAAGTAATAAAGCACAGCAAAACCACAACGCCGTATACCCACAGCAGCATTTTATTCTGAGCCGCTTCTATAACCGAGTTTGTTGCAGCTTCTATCCCGGAGTTACCAGCCGCCATTAGCAGCTCTAAACCGTCCTGCTGATAGTTCTGGTTAAAGTTATTAACCGATGCAACAACGTTTTCAAGCGTTTCGGCTTTGTGATCATCCAAATAGATAATCACCGGGGCCATTGAGCAGTCGTTATTAATAAGCCCGTCGGGAATGCGACTTAACGACGCATTAATCACGTACTGGTTCCGGTTTAAGCTGAACCACTTCAGGTTACCTTCGTTAATACCGAACATACCCATTTTAGAAACGTAAACCACAGACTTAACGTCCTGAACGCCGCTGGTGTTTTCCATATGCCAGCTAAAACGTTCCATCAACTCGAGGTTGTCATAGGCAATGCACTGCTCTGGAGCCGATGCCGCCATAACAACAAAGATGTCAGTACTGGAACTGTAGTTATCAACGATAAAGGCATTATCCTGATTATAACGACTGTCAGGACGAAGCTCTGGCGCCCCTTTGTCCAGGTCGCCGATAGCCATGTTTTGGCTGTTAACCAGACCCCAGGCAAGCATAACAAGTGCAACACCTAGTGCTGAATACGCCCACTTAGGTTGAGTAAACTTAGCAAAGAACTCAAATAATGGATGACGTTCGCCTTCAATCTTCTTCTGATAAGCCACGCCGTTATCGGATGTGCCCAGATAAGACATCAGGATAGGCAGCAAACCAAGGTTGGTTAACACAACAACAGCTACACCAATACTTGCTGCAATAGCCAATTCCTTAATCACTTCAATATCAATAACCATTAAAGTGGTAAAGCCAATAGCATCACTGGCTAAAGCCGTTAGCCCCGCTATGTACAAACCGCGGAACGCTGCACGCGCAGCAGCAACTTTATCAAGCCCTGCCACCCGGTTAATACCAATGGCATTAATAATTTGCACACCGTGGGAAACCCCAATGGCAAAAACCAGGAACGGAACCAGCATAGAATACGGATTAATGCCGCTTCCTATGAGTTTAATGATTCCTAACTGCCATATTACGGCAATTATGGAGCAACTCAGCACCATAAAGGTGCTACGCCAGCAGCGGCTGTAGAAATAAAGCATAATGAGCGTGATAGCAATTGCCAACAGGAAGAACAAGCCAACCTGCTCCGCACCTTCAATCAAGTCACCAATTAGCTTGGCAAAGCCGGTAATATGAATTTCAATGTTGTCGCTTTGGTATTTGTCACGAACCAGGGTTTCCAGCTTTTCCGAAAACTGCTGATAGTCCAGCTTTTCACCGGTATCTGGATTAACCTCATCAAGCGGCACATAAACAATAGTGGATTCAAAGTTGTTGGCAACCAGGTTGCCCACTTCACCCGAGCGCAAAACATTCGTTCTTAACTGCTCTAATGACTCTTCGCTGCCATCGTAGCCATCGGGAATGACCGGTCCTCCGACAAAACCTTCTTCAGTAACTTCCATCCAGCGAACATTTGGCGTCCATAAGCTTCTTAGTCCTGAACGGTTTACGCCGGGGATGAAAAATATCTCGTCGGTAATTTCCTGCAGCTTTTGCTGAAACTCCTGATCAAAAATATCTCCGTCTTTATGCTCAACAGCAACCCGAACCACGTTGCCTAAACTGGCCAGATCATCCTGATAGTCAAAGTAGTTCTGAATAAAAGGATGGTTGGTCGGAATCATTTTTGTCAGGCTGGCGTCAGGACGCACCTGCGAAGCGTGATAGCCCAAAAACAATGTCAGTAACAGAAAGACAATTAGCCAGGGAGCCCGTACCGTGAATAATAGTTTCTCCAGCAGTCCTGCCGACTTATTCGCACTCGGATTATCCATTTACTGCGCTCCTTGTTGCGTTGCTAAAGCTTCTTCTTCGGTTGTTTTGGCGGGCCAGTGCAGCAAACCGCTGCGCCCGGTCATGAGCCACTCGCCGTCACTCACTTCGATAATATCAGTCATGACTGAACCACTAGGATGAGTTCTGTTCGTTACATTCAGCTGTTCATCGACCTCCAGGATAGTCCCTGAATGTCCAACAATAAGTTGTGTTCCGGACTCAGTCGTTGTACCAGCCGACAAGTTAACTCTGGTGCCTGTGTCTATGGTAGTGAAGCTCTGGCCTTTATCTTCAGAAACAAATGCGTTTCCTCGCAGCCCATAAACCCATAGCCTGCCCTCGGTATCAACATGACCACCGAACAGCGAACCATGGTAAGGCGAATTCAATGTTTCCCAGCTCGCTCCACCGTCATTACTGGCAAATGCCAAACCGGACTCGCCCATAATATAAAGATCATCGCCTTTTCCGAAAATAGCATTTAAGTGATAGCCATTAGGGTTTTCCAGTCGATGAGAAATCACTTGCCAACTCTCACCACCATCTTCAGTTTTCAGAAAAGTTCCATAGGCTCCAATTGCTAACGCTTCACGTGCGTTTTTAGCGTAAAGATCTAAAAATGGTTTGCTTGGACCTTCTTCTTCGGCAACCTCGATGTTACTAATTTGAAATTGTGCCTCTTCAACTTGCCATTCGAGTTCGCCAACAACCTCTTCGTCATCGCTCGATTCAATTTGCTCGTTTAATTTAGCAATACGCTTTTCATAATAGTTCTTTTCAAGTTTTATAAGCTCGAAACCATCGAACTGCCGCTTCCAACTATTACCGCCATCTTCAGTTTTAATAATGACACCGTGATGCCCTGTTCCCCAACCGATTTGTTCATTGGCAAAGGCTACACTGGTTAACAGTACACTGGTATCAACATCGGCTTGTTGCCAGTCGTCGTCTTCTTTCCATAGAATGTTGCCATGCGCGCCAACCGCGACTAGACGCGATCCGACAGTTGTCACCTCAATAAGTACTTCGCTTTTAATTCTGTCTGATGACAATGCTGGTGCACTGATCACTTCGTAATCAGTTATTGTTGTTGTGTCGCCTTCCTGTGCAAGCACTGTGGTACTAAAAATAGCCCCCAACAACACCCCTAATGGGGTTAAAGACAAGCGCATGGAACCTCCCGGGTACTAAAAATGTCATAGGATTGTATAAGCTCAAGAATATTTGAAAACCTTTTTTCGTTAAATTCGTGCTTTTTTTCGTTAAAGTATTGCTTGAGAGGTCAGTCCTCTGGCAAAGTGATGTTGGAAAGTAGAACAACAAGGAAAATTATAATGAATAAACTGATGCTAAAAGCTGGCGTATTCGCCATGTCGGTGATTTCCGCGAGCGTTGCGGCTAAAGTATCACCAGAAGAAGCCGCTCGGCTCGGTCAGGATTTAACCCCTATCGGTGCTGAGAAAGCAGCTAACGCTGATGGATCTATCCCTGCCTGGGATGGTGGTTACTCTGATAAGTCGGTCGATGTTGTTCGCGGTAATAACCCATTTGCCGATGATAAACCGTTATTTACCATCACCCACGACAATCTGGATGAGCACAAAGAACATCTTAGCGAAGGTCAAATCGCAATGTTTGAGAAGTACTCAGACTATAAGATGAACGTTTATCCAACTCGTCGTACAGCAACTTATCCGGACGAACTGTGGCCGAAAATCAAATCAAATGCAGAAAATGCAGAAATGGTTGCCGGTGGTAACGGTGTCGAGAACTTCGATACAACCATTCCGTTTCCTATTCCGGAAAATGGCTTAGAAGCAGTATGGAACCATATTACACGCTACCGTGGTGGCGCGGTAACACGTAACATTGCTCAGTTCCCCGTATTATCAAACGGTAATTACACGACGGTCGAGTTAAAAGAGACACTGGTGTTCCCGGAGTATCTTGAAACCGGACGTCAGGAAGCTGACGACAACGTTCTGTTTTACTTTATGCAGGAAGTTGAAGCTCCTTCTCGTTTAACCGGTACTGTACTTCTGGTACATGAAACCATTAACCAGGTCAAAGAAGGTCGTCGTGCATGGATTTATAACGCCGGTCAACGTCGCGTTCGCCGTGCGCCTAACGTAGCCTACGATGGACCAGGTACAGCAGCTGATGGTCTTCGTACTTCAGACAACCTGGATATGTACAATGGTGCTCCGGACAAGTACAACTGGGAACTAAAAGGGAAAAAAGAAGTTTATATTCCTTACAACAACTACGAAATTATGAACCCTGAGCTGGATTATGAAGACATTATCAAAGCCGGCCATATGAATCAGGACTTAATTCGTTACGAAAAACACCGTGTTTGGATTGTTGAAGGTACCCTTAAAGATGGCGAACGCCATATCTACTCCAAGCGTACTATGTACCTGGACGAAGATAGCTGGACAGCCTCTTTGGTTGATCACTATGACGGACGTGGTGAACTATGGCGTGTTGGTGAAGCTCTGAATACTCAGTTCTACAACCAGGACGTACCATGGATGGCCGCAGAAGCACTGTATGATCTGGACTCAGGTCGCTACATCTCGCTTGGTCTGGGTAATGAAGAAAGTACTTACATGGAATGGGATATTTCTCCAAGCCGTGATGACTTCAGTACAAACGCATTACGCCGTAAAGGCTTCCGTTAAGTTTTAAAACTTAACCAAATAAAAAGGAGGCATTTGCCTCCTTTTTTCTTCCTGAAGTAATATCACTACTTTTCCAGGCGAGCCAAAAGGCTTGAAGTATCCCAACGGTTACCACCCATTTTTTGAACATCTGCATAGAACTGGTCAATTAGTGCTGTCGCAGGCAAAGAAACGCCCTGCCGATCCGCTTCAGCCAGCGCAATTTTCAAGTCTTTGCGCATCCAGTCCACTGCGAAACCATGCTCATAGTGGTTATCCCACATAGTTTTGTAGCGGTTTTCCATTTGCCACGAACCTGCGGCACCCTTGCTAATGGCGGCAATAAGCTTATCCGGATCAAGCCCAACCTTACGTGCTAGTTGAAGACCTTCCGATAACCCTTGCAGTACACCGGCAATACAAATTTGATTAACCATTTTTGCCAGCTGGCCACTACCAACAGGCCCCATTAACTGGCGAGTTTTTGCATAGCATTGGAATAACTCATCTGCGGCAGCAAACGTTTTATCACTGCCGCCGACCATTGCCGTTAAAACGCCATTTTCAGCACCAGCTTGCCCGCCGGAAACCGGTGCATCAAGAAAGCTCCCCTCTTTTTCTTTTACCGCCAGCTCTAAGCCCCGAGCCAATTCTGCAGAAGCCGTTGTATGGTCAATAACCACTGCACCGGGTTTTAGTTTTGAGAGCAGACCGTCGTCACCATAAAAAACACTGCGAACATCGTCGTCATTTCCCACACAAACCATGACAAAATCGGCGTTTTTAACGGCCTCTGCTGGCGTTTTCCCGTAGTTCCCCGAGAATTCCTTTGACCATTTTTCAGCTTTAGCTGTGGTGCGGTTAAATACGCTAACGCTGTGCCCGGCATTTTGTAAATGTCCCGCCATAGGGTAGCCCATAACACCTAAGCCAATAAATGCGCACTGCTTTCCCATATTCACTCCTCCTGAAAGTTTGGCTTTTCGATAAGCCAATGCTGGTAACGTCCCAACTCGCGATAAGGGGATGTTTGGTTGTATTTCATCTCAAGTGACAGTAACTCATCAAACCGTTGTTGATCGTCTAAGTTTCGTAAGTAATCGTGAAAGCATCTAACCCCCGTTTTCTGCCTGACTTTTAGTTTGTTGTCTTTCAGGTAGTCATCCACTTTTTCTGGCACAACGGGGTTTTGGGGGCTTAAACGAACGGTCTTCTTAACTTTTAATCCCCGTTCTATGTAATCAAAATTTCCATAAACGGCATTAGCAAATAGTTGAGCGTGATGATTATAAAACATGAGCGAAAGCCTGCCACCGGGCTTCAATAATGACGCCAGTTGCTCAATAGCAACCTCAGTGTCCGGCAGCCATTCCAGCACAGCGTGACAAAGGACAATATCGTACTGAACGAGAGGTTGCTGGTTAACCAAACCGTTTAAACTGGCCGTAATATACTGACACTGACCTCCCAAGCCTGCGGCTTTATGTCTTCGGGAAGCTTCTTCAACCATGTCCGTTGACAGGTCAGAGTGCACAACGGTAAAGCCTTTTTCCTGAAACCATTGGTTTACCTGACCTAAACCGGCACCAACATCCAGCACAGAGCATGGCTCACTCGCCAGTAGAGAGGCTAAATCGCGTTTAAGCACCTCAACTCTTAACTGGCCTTTTGTGGTGTCGTAGATTGATTTAGAGAATTTTTGGCTGATACCGCTAAAGTCCCCTCTTTCTTGCTTCTTTCTGTTCATTTAGCGCTTCTCTTAAGCCGGACTATCGATATCAATGAACTTAACCTCAAGTTTGAAGTGTTCAGCTAAATGCTCCCCCAGCGCTTTAACACCGTAACGCTCAGTAGCGTGGTGCCCGGCCGCAAAGAAGGCAACATTCTGTTCACGGGCACTATGAATGGTCGG